>CACZQE010000109.1 GCA_902783205.1 uncultured Lachnospiraceae bacterium
AAAGAATGGAGTGATATGAATGAGAGATAGAGTTGAAAATATGACTACGGAGCAGCTCAATGCCCGGATTCTGCATGAGCTCATGTTCATTAGCAGAGGACTCAGGCGGGGAAGAAAGGAAGGTCCCGGAGCCCACGGCCCCCGCGGTCCTCATGGACGTCCCTGTTTCCCTGACGGGCCTGTGGCAGACCATATGCCCTACATGAGAAGACCACATCGCGGTCTTTCCCGGGAGAGGATCCTGGAAGTACTCCTGAATCATGAAGAAGGCATGCGGCAGAAAGACATCGGGGAAGTTCTGGGTGTCAATCCTTCCGCCATCTCCGAGATGATCAGCCGCCTGACGGAAGACGGATATCTGAAAAGAACCGTAGACCCTGACGACAGAAGAGCAACCAGAGTCACACTGACGGAACTGGGTTACGCCAGAGCCTGTGAAGTAGCAGACGAGAGAAGCCGGCAGATGGGAGAACTTTTCAAAAACCTGACCAGACAGGAAAAAGAAGAACTTCTCCGACTGCTGCAGAAAATACATACTGAAAATGAACTAGAGGTCTAGAAATCTGCTGAACAGGGCAGATACAAATATAGAATCATAAAACAAAAGGAGACGTCGCAGTAACGTTCTCGCCCATTTTATTAAAGATGGTCGAATCGTAACTGCTGACGCCTTTTTTTGTGGCCGGATCTTATTGTGATACCTGTTCATACAGTAAGCAATGGCGAAAATCACGCTCCGTGCCGTTATATTCCATCATGATAGTTCTTTTCTTAATTATTGAAGGACATTCAGGAATGTATGTCATGGATACTTTTATCTTTAGATACTTTGATGGTACATTTTCCTGATTTTTCATGTATAAATCGTGTAATCGCTGTATTTGGTTATATTCTCCACTTTCATTTTCATGGATAGATATGTAAAAGGTTTCTTTTGATGGAAACAGACAAAATAATTCATGTAAAAATGAAATTCAATTATACTTGATGGACAGAATTTTTATACTGTCATGTATGAATCAGCTTTAAATAATGATTGATGGAAAGATTCTTCAAAAGTATGAAGAATCTCAACAAAAACACGAAAAACCAAATATGAGCACGTAAAATTTCAATAAAACACAAAGAGGGGGGCGTCGCAGTAACGTTCTCGCCCATTCACAGAAGAATGGACAGAACGTTACTGTGACGCCCCCGTTTTGTTATTATATCTTTTTACATCTGCCGTGTTCAGCAGCTTTTAGTATCCCATGTTAGCCTGATTATATGCGTAGCAGATGGAGTTCAGGTTCTTGCACATAAAATTGGTTGCGATAAAGGGTCCGATTCCGCAGATAAGGACACCGAATATCTGCCACATCAGATAGGTTGTTCCGTTCTCCTGGATGTGGAGACCGTACCGGGGACCGTTTTCCGCAATACGGTTGCCAAGAGCATACCACCAGTAAAGACCGTAGATTCCGCAGGTACAGACTGTAAGCAGAACGTAGGTCAGGAGACCGGCAGTATTCTTTCCGTCTCCTTCACAGGCAACGTTGACATCTTTTACAATGCCGTGAATGAAAAAGAAACTGTAGATTCCGCAGGTAATCAGATTCAGAAGAATGTACTTGACAAGACTGCGGTCTGTGGTAAGCATCACGGGACCGGTCGGCGGTGCACCTGCAGGTCCTGTGGGCCTTCCGTATACAGGAGGCTGGTAAGGTACCGGTGAACCGTCCGCGCGTGTGCCGGGTCCGCCGCCGTAGGGTACGCCGGAAGGAATCTCAGCGCCTGTGTTGACTGAACTGTAGCTTCCTGAATCCGGTGTAGCGGAACTGCCAGTGCCGGGTGCGGCGGGTCCGCCGTATGAAGCGGGTCCCTGACCTCCGGTGGGATTACTCACGTTGATAGAGGACGCCATGGCTTTAATATCTTCGATGGACATGGAAAGTGACTGTCCGAAAGGAATACCCTGCCTGAAGGGTGGAATTCCCATCTGCTGAATTATCACGAAAAAGCCGCCGATGGCAATCAGACACGGAATCAGGATCCATAAGGCGGTACGCTGCAGGTAAAAACCGTACTGATAGACCAGAGAGTCGATCAGCAGCATGAAAAGATAGTAGAAAAGAGCCAGTCCGGCTGTCAGTCCGCATGCGGCGGTCACGGCAGTCATGGACGAGGAGGCATATTTTCTGTCAAACTTGAGTACATGCAGGAGCAGCAGCAGTCCGGAAGCCATGGAACTTAATGCCGTAATTATATGGACCAGCCTGAAAATCAGATAGACCAGAATCTGGCCGAAAGTACTGTAGGCCAGAGAATATCTGAAATAGTTGAAACTCCAGCTTAAAGCAGTGAATATCTGACTGATACCTACAAAAAGAAGAATCAGTCCGGTGACACCTGCAAGGATCTTGAGGATTACAGCCATGGTATCGCCGTTTGCCGAAGGGGCGGGATCCTGGTAAGCAGGACCTGTCGGGCCTCCTCCCCACGGCGGGGTACTTTCGGGTCCCGAAGCATAGCTGCCCTGATTTGAAGCTGCACCGCCGGGATTGGGGTCATAAGTCTCCGGATTAGGGTTAAAGCTTTCCGGTGCCGGAGCAGGACTATCCGAAAAGGGATCAGAACTGTCCGGAGTCGGTACAAATTCGTCGGGATCCGGGACATAGGCAGCAGGAACCGGATTAGAGTCAGCCGGAACACCCATATCATCAATGGCAAATGATTCCGCTTTGGTGCCGCAGGCCGGACAGAACTTTGCGCCATCCGGCATTTGTCTTCCGCAATTACTACAAAACATGATTTCTCCTTTTTACGATGGTGCGGTTAAAAATGTATCCGTGACAAAAGCATTCTGCCAAGTATCCAGAGCCGTCCCTGCGTGATGTCGGCAGTTACGATCCGGTCCGAAGGATCAAGCAGACGGATCACATAGACGACCAGGAATATCGTGACGATCACAGCCATAACAATATTCCAGATACGGGGTCGGATTTTTCTTCTCATCAGAATCCAGACAAGAGTCGGAAGAGGAAGAAGAAAAAGTGGATGATAGGAAAATGCTTCATGAAATTGAAAATGAAAGACCCGGATCCAGGCTCTGGTCATTCCGCATCCCGCACAGGAGATGCCTGTGAAATAGCGGATGGGGCAGGTGATGCCGGCCAGCTGCATCAGACCATACAGGAAAATGATTATTAATACTGCAGCAAGATCATCCCGATGGAATGGCAGCCGGTATGGTTTTTCTGTCACAATGCCACCTCCGAAACTCCAAAAAAGAGCCTGAAACGGACTTTTCGTTCATAGCAATAATTATAACATAGTGGCATATCCTGTCAACATCAGCGGCCTTCGTCTTTTTGACAGGAAAGTGGAAAAGAGTCATGAGAGAGAAAAGAAAAGTGGGGATTTACATAACATTTTTTCATGATATAATCATTCGAAGGAAAACATAGGGAATAAGAATTGATTCACTGTAATGTGAGGTTGAGATTATGATAGCGGATGCTTTCATGGATGCGGTGATTGACACTGTAAAAATATTACCTTTTTTATTTATAACTTATCTTCTGATGGAATACCTGGAGAGCATGACCGAGGACAGGATCCGGACCGGACTGGCTAAGGTGAAAAGGACAGGACCTCTCTGGGGAGCTGTTGCGGGAGTCATACCCCAGTGCGGCTTTTCAGCAGCTGCATCCAGTCTCTTCGCCGGAGGAATTCTGTCTACCGGTACCTTGCTGGCTGTCTTTCTTTCGACGTCAGATGAGATGCTTCCCGTTTTCATATCGGAGCATGTCCCCCTGACGGTGATCTTCCGTATTCTTTGCTGCAAGGCCCTGCTGGGAATGATCAGCGGATTTATGGCGGACCTGCTTCCCATGAGAAAAAAGGAATCTGCCGCAGACGGACATAAGGAGAAGCATATCCATGATCTGTGCGAACATGAACACTGCCACTGTGAGGGAGGATCAGGCGGTATACTGAGACCTGCTTTAAACCATACGGTAAAGGTTTCGGCCTACCTTTTTGCCATTACATTTATCCTGACCTGCCTGATCGGGCTGGTGGGAGAGGAAGCCATCGCGGGATTACTGACCGGAATGCCGGTGGCAGGATCCCTGATTGCAGGTCTGATCGGCCTGATTCCCAACTGTGCCGCTTCCGTGATCATTGCCAAGCTCTATCTGACCGGCATGATTACTTCAGGACAGATGCTGTCCGGTCTGCTGGTCGGAGCGGGTGTCGGACTTCTGGTCCTTTTCCGGACCAACCGGGACAGACGGGAAAATGTCAGAATCTGCCTGATGCTTTACGGTATCGGAGTTTTCTGGGGTATTGCGGCTGATCTTTTACATATCGTTTTCTGAGGATATATAATACAAAAATCCTGCCTGGTCTCTTACTGACCGGGCAGGATTTTTTGACTTTTATGACATGTTGGCGAAACGCTCGACTGCTTTTGTAAAGTTTTGTATGGTCTTGTCGGGATCCCCGTGGGCAAGCCCGTCTTTTACACAGTGCTGTATATGGCCTTCCAGTATGATCTGTCCGCATTTGTGGAGGGCAGATTTTGCGGCGTTGATCTGGGAGAGGATGTCCTCACAGGGGATATCCTCGTCGATCATCCGGCTGATTGCCTGGACCTGTCCCTCAATTTTCCTCAGTCTTCTGTGCAGGTTATCCGAGTCCATACATTGAATCATGCGATTTCCTCCTTTTGAAGTTCAATCATAAGTCTTTCTTCTTGTTCCGGCATCAGATTCTGCATATTATTAAGGCAGAGGCCGATGGTAGATGCATTGTGTAAAAGTGCGGCTGTTCCAGGCATGAGCAGGCCTGCGATGCCTCCGATCAGGATGGCCCCGTTGAAGCCTATGCCGAACCAGGCTGTCGTGTTCATGCGTCTGAGCAGTTTCGTGCTCAGCTGTCTGAGTTTCACAAGCTTGTCCAGCTCTTTTCCGGACAAAGTGATATCAGCAATCTCTCTTGCTATGTCGGCTCCCTCGCGGATGGCGATGCCCACGTCTGCGGCTGAGAGGGCGGGAGAGTCATTGATGCCGTCGCCGATCATGATGACCTTGCGGCCCTTATCCCGCTCTGCCTGTACATAACCGGCCTTGTCCTCCGGCAGTACTTCCGAGTAATACTCTGTGATGCCGGCCTGCTCGGCGATGGCTGCCGCAGTCCGCTCACTGTCGCCTGTCATCATGACAACGTGCTTGATTCCGCTTTCGCGCAAAGCCCGGATGATTTCCGTACTTTCCGGCCTGATGGGATCTGAAATGCCGATTACCGCTGCCATACGTCCGCCTATGGCCATATAGAGCCTTGAGAACTGTGTTGGCATTGCCAGGACACGGGCACGGTCTTCATCAGATATATAGGCATTTTCATCTTCCAGGACGAAGTGGCTGCTGCCGATGACCACACGCTCTCCGTTCAGGGAGGAGACGATGCCGTGGGCTACAATATAGTTAGGGCTGGTGTGCAGCTCCTCATGCTCAAGCCCTTTTTCTTTTGCTGCTTTTACGACTGCGTTGGCCA
>CACZQE010000110.1 GCA_902783205.1 uncultured Lachnospiraceae bacterium
CTTGCCAGTGAGGACTGCTGGCCGGTTCCCAGCTACGGAAAGCTTCTGTTTTCCGTATATTAAGGACAAATTGTAACGTAAAACTGCACAGCTTCTCTGCTGAAAGCGGAAAAGCTGTGCCACCAAATGACAGAAGATCATCCCACAAAGGCGTGGACTGCTGATGTAGGATGGTCTTTTTTCATAGTAAGGAGTATGGGTATGACAGAAGAAATAATGAAGGTATTACAGGAACAGGTATTTGCTGTATGGTTTTTGATCGGAACAGCTTTTGTTTTCTGGATGCAGGCCGGCTTCGCCATGTGTGAGGCGGGATTTACCAGAGCAAAAAACGCAGGTAATATCATCATGAAAAATCTGATGGATTTCTGTATCGGTACAGTGATGTGGTTCATCTGCGGCGCATCCCTGATGCTGGGGAAAAATGTAATGAATGGATTTGCAGGAGGGCTCAGTTTTGATGTTTTTACTCAATACGGATCCTTTGATTATTCGGCATTCGTCTTTAACCTTGTGTTTTGTGCGACGACAGCAACTATAGTATCGGGATCCATGGCGGAGAGAACAAAGTTTTCCAGTTATTGCATTTATTCTGCTGTCATATCAGCTCTTATTTATCCGATTGAAGCCCATTGGACCTGGGGTGGAGGCTTTCTTGCACAGTGGGGCTTTCATGATTATGCAGGATCTAACTGTATTCATATGGTCGGAGGAATCTGCGCGATGGTCGGAGCATGGATGCTGGGTCCGAGAATAGGAAAATATGACAGAGATAAAGACGGGAAAGTGACGAAAGTCAATGCTTTCCCGGGGCATAACCTGGTGATTGCAGCCTTAGGTGTTTTTATTCTGTGGCTGGGATGGTACGGGTTCAACGGAGCTGCTGCTACAGATGTACCTACTCTGGGTTCCGTATTCCTCACAACTACGGTGGCTCCGGCGGTTGCGACGGTTACCTGCATGATCTTCACCTGGGTCAGATACGGCAAACCTGATGTATCCATGTGTCTGAATGCTTCTCTGGCAGGCCTTGTCGCGATTACGGCTCCATGTGATGTGGCGGACTGTGCAGGTGCAGCAATCATAGGCCTTGTGTCAGGTCTGCTGGTTGTATTTGGAGTCTGGTTCAATGACAATGTCAGTCATGTGGATGATCCGGTCGGCGCGGTGGCTGTCCATATGCTGAATGGAATCTGGGGTACCCTGGCAGTAGGACTCTTTGCTACAGATACTGCTCCGGGATTTGCCGTAGCCGGGATCGGTAAAGGCCTTTTTTACGGAGGAGGTGCCGGCCAGCTTATAAAACAGATGGGCGGTCTTCTGGTTACTGCGATATGGGCGCTGATCACAATATATATTACTTTCAGCGTTATAAAGAAAACTATTGGACTCCGGGTAACGGAGGAAGAGGAGATTACCGGTCTGGACACTACAGAACACGGACTGCCTTCTGCCTATGCCGGGTTCTCCATCATGGATATCTCCAACACCATGACAATGAATATTAATGAGAATACCAACCTTGGAGAAAAAGATTATGATGCTGCTTCTGATGCCAAAAAGAAGGCGGCTGTTCCGGTTTACAGGGAAGATAAAACAGGTATTCCGGAACTGTCTTCGGGTATTTCCAAGGTGGTCATTATCGCGAAACTTTCCAGATACGATAAACTGAGAAAAGCACTGAACACACTGGGTGTAACAGGTATGACAGTTACACAGGTTATGGGCTGCGGCATTCAGAAAGGAAGCGGAGAACGCTACAGAGGCGTTGAAATCGACGCCACACTGCTTGCCAAAGTCAAACTGGAAGTAGTAGTAAGTGCGATTCCTGTCGAAAAGGTGATTGAAACGGCTAAAAAGGCTTTATATACAGGCCATATCGGCGATGGAAAGATTTTTGTCTATCCTGTAAGCAGAGTAGTGAAAATCAGGACTGGAGAAGAAAATTATGCTGCGCTGCAGGATGTGGAATAAGGGGGAAAGATGAAACATGGCAGCATTTGATCGTGTATTGTCCGGTATACCTGATATGGATCAGGCGCTCGACAATATCAGACTGGGGGACAATGTCGTATGGCGGGTGTCAAATCTGGATGAATTCAAACTTTTTATGGAGCCTTATGTTGATCAGGCAAAAAAGGACAGGAGAAATATAATCTATTTCCGCTTTGCCAGTCATGAAGCTCTGCTTCCGGAATCTCCGGAGATCAAAACGGTCAGAATCCCCCTGTCACACCGTTTTGAAACATTTACTGTGGAAATCCACAATGTAATTGAAAGAGAGGGGAAGGATGCCTTTTATGTCTTTGACTGTCTGTCTGAACTGCAGACCGCCTGGGCAACTGACCTGATGATGGGCAATTTTTTCCGTGTAACATGCCCGTTTCTCTTTATTCTGGATACCGTGGCTTTTTTCCCCATCATAAGGGGAAAACACTCTTTCCACGCGGTGAATAAGATTCTGAACACGACCCAGCTTTTCCTGGATGTCTATTCTGACCGGGATAATGTTTATGTCCGTCCGGAAAAAGTATGGAACCGTGATTCTGAAACCATGTTTCTCCCGCATATTTATAAAAAAGAGACGGGTTCTTTTACACCGATCACCGACGGTGTGAAGGCCAGCCGTTTTTACCAGATGCTGGGTTCTTTCCAGAGACCGGGAGAAGAACAGTACATTGATTCATGGGACCGCTTTTTCAATTCTGCAGCCATTCTGTATGAGAATCAGATGGATATGGAGAATTCCTGTAATACCATGTGCGATATCATGATGAGCAGGGATC
>CACZQE010000111.1 GCA_902783205.1 uncultured Lachnospiraceae bacterium
ATGATCAGGATGCCGGCTATAATTACCAGAAGGTTTATGGACCGGACCATCTCAGACTGCTCGTGTTTTTTTATCTTTTTTGCTTCCTGGGTAAGCTTTGAAATGTAGGAGTCCTCTCCCACTTTGGTCAGTCTGGCGCAGCACTCGCCGGATATGACAAAGCTTCCTGAAAGCAGAGGACTGTTCCTCTTCTTTGGTATCTCATCAGATTCACCGTTCAAAAGAGACTCATTAACGTTGATCTCTCCCGCTGCCACCACGGCATCGGCGCAGATCTGGTCTCCTGACTTCAGGATCACCATATCTCCCAGAACCAGCTTGTCCACCGGTATCCTCCATCTTTTTCCTTCCCGGATCACCACCGCCTCAGGCTGATTCAGTACCGACAGTTCCTCAAGAATCTTCTTGGTTCGGATCTGCTGAAAAATACCGATTCCCATATTGGCAAAGATAACACCCAGAAAAGTCAGATTGCGGTAGGATCCGGCGGCGATCAGCAGGACCGCCAGAACCGCGAAGATCAGGTTAAAATAGGTGAATACATTTTCTTTTACAATATCCAGGTTGGTCTTTTCCAGAGAATCAGGCTGCCTGTTGACCTTTCCCATCCGGACCGCTTCATTTACCTGTTCGGCAGTCAGACCCATAATCCTGTTCTGCTGTGTCTTTTTCTGCTCTATCTGCATTGTGTCTTCCACAGAACTACCTCCTATCATTCTACAGGATCTGCCTGTTGTCTCTGTCCATGAGAAGCGGGGCTGTGACCAGAGTCACATTCATGTTGCCGTTCCTCTTTCTGATCTCATCCAGCAATGCCTTGTAGTCAGTGTCCGCCTTCAGCCGGATCCTGTAGCGGAGTTCGCACACGGAACCGAATTCTGTCGTCCTGATCATGATCAGCTTATAATCCCTTGCAAATGTATCAAAAACCGGTTCAAAAACACCTGCGGAAGGCAGGCTTTCCGGCATCCAGATCCTGAGGATCATATGGTCTTCATTTTCCTGTCCCCATCCGGCTTTCGAAAGAAGGAGACGGAGAATGACCGCAGATAAAGTGACAGACAGTGCCGCAGCCGGCCAGCCTGTTCCGCTGAGAAATCCGCTGCAAAGAGCCATGAGCAGGTAAAACAGACTCTGCTGTCTGTATAAACCGCCTGCGGAAATCAGAAAAATACATAATCCGCAGAATGCGAGTCCTTCTCCCACTCCCGACGCCGCATATCCGGCCGCGCCCGTAAGGACACATGTAAAGACCGGCAGAAAAGTAAGAAGTATCGACATGGTCTTTATATCTGTGTCATCTTTCTCTATACGCATATATAAAAGGCTGCACAGGAATCCGCATATTAAGCTTGCCGTAAATCCTGCCCCGAAACCTGTCAGAACCTCAAGGTTCGATGACAGCCCCGCTGATTGCATTATTGTCATATCCTCTCTCCTTTTTTCCCGCGGTCACAAATTTGGAAAAGGACTGCGGCAGAAGTCCCTCTTCTTTCAGCAGGTCGCTCAGCCACAAAGGGCATGCTCCTGAAGTCTTGACTTCCATCACACAGAAATCAGCCGGCATAAACAGCTCTTCCCGGGGCCTGACCCGGATCCCCCCCTCCGCACCTGCCGACCGGAGATTGGTATCCAGAGTAACCCGGACAAAATCTGATTCATCTGTGACAAATGCCACTCTGTCATACGAAATCCGACAGGCGGGAACTGCCTTTCTTACCTGGAGGCTGTAGGCTGCCTCACCCAGGATCTGCCTGGTCATAAAGGAGGCATCCTGAGGTTCCTGCCGACTTGAAAGAAATGCTTCAGCCTCCCCGACAGTCAGTCTGACCCTTCTCTTGGAAACAAATCCGCCGACTTTCTTCTTCATTTCCAGAAAAACATGGTCTTCCGGACCTTTCACATAACCGTAAGACCGAAGTCGGATCTTCTCCCTGTACCAGGGCTTGAGCAGGGCTTCCTCAAAAGCGTCACCTCTGGCCGTATCCAGATACAGATTACATACCTTATACCCCCTGCTCTCCCGGTCATGAGCATCCGCTTTCATGTGCCACTTCAGCACCCGGACGATCTCTTTCATACGGTCCCTGTCTGTCAGGTATTTCTTCTCATATCTCTGAAAGCTTTTCTCGTTCTCATAAAACATCTATTTATTATACCATTGCCTGTAAAGAATTCAACTCATGTTCTTTACGAAAAATAAGAGCCTCTGATTACTCAGAGGCTCCGGGAACCTTAGCCGGTTTACTCTTTGCTCTCCAGGACTTTGATACAATCCTCTACAACCTGGTCTACATCTGTTCCGGCCAGCAGACCAAGTGCATTTACCTTGGGTATATTGTAGTCTTCATAGACATGTGTCACGCAGGCCATCAGATCATAAGTATCTTCAGCCAGCTCAGAGGGGATGCCCTCCGGAGTCGTCACACGGGTAAGTGCGTCATATCCTTTTTCCGCAAGCTTTTCTTTCAGCCTTGCAGCAATCATATTAGATGTGATCAGCCCAACCCCGCACACACATAATATCTTACATTCCTTCATTTTGAACCTCCTAAGTCATTCAAGACTCGCTCTGATACAAGCGAATGATTCTCCCCCTTATAGAAGAGGGAGCCTTCTCCCATCTGATAAAAATATGTGAAATATTTCTAATAAAAGTCTATCTTACCCGCTTAAATTTGTCAAGTTTTAATGAAAAGACGGACCGTGATCCATCTCATCAAGAATGAATGCGGGCATCAGCTGAAGTTTATGGAGGTTCAGCCGGTGCATGCGGTCAATTTTCTGCCGGATCGCTTCATCCTCACACTCACCTGTCAGAATATAGTGGTCCAGCACCTTGTAGGTGAAGCCGATCTTGTCCTCATCCGACATGCCGCTCAAACCGTCTGAGGGAACTTTCTGCGTCAGACGTTTCGGTACGCCCAGAACCTCTCCGACCTGGATTACTTCGTGGACCAGGAGCTGGGACAGGGGGCTGAAATCACCGGCTGCATCACCGAACTTGGTGGAGTACCCGATATAGTCCTCAGACCGGTTACATGTATTGACCACTCTTCCGCCCTGGGGCAAAGCCTGGGCTATAGCATAGAGAGTCGCCATCCGAAGGCGGGGAGGCATGTTGATCTGAGAATCCCTGGAAAGAGCTTCCGCACCGATCCCACTGCCGGAAAGAGCTTCATTAATAGCGCCGGAAAGGCCTTTCACGCCCTCATGGATGTTTACGGTCACTGCTGGAATTCCCAGATGGTCTACAATCTCCTGTGAATCTGCAATATCAGCCTGTACCCCGTCAGGCATCATCACGCCGACAACTCTGTCTTTTCCAAGCGCTTCTGCCAGCAGGGCTGCCGTAATACTGGAGTCTTTTCCTCCGGAAATACCGACCACAGCGCTGCATGACGGTCCGTTCTGTTCAAAATAATCACGAATCCATTTTACAATGTCATTTTTCGTTTTCTCAGGATTTAAAAGCATATTTATATCCTCCATGCCCTGTATATATGTTACTTTTGCCCTTTATACTCATTTAGTATATTATAGCAGACCCCGCCCCGGAAGTACAGATTGCAGGCCGGCTCTTTATGACACAAAAAACAGGCGCCTGTCCGCGGTGATGCGTCCGCGGCAGGCGCCTGCCCTCTATAAAAAGGAGGAGTAATGCTCTTATCTTCTTAAGATCCTGATGGAATTCAGCAGGCAGAGGACAGATACGCCGGTATCGGCAAATACTGCCATCCACATGTTTGCAAATCCCAAAAGGCCCAGGATCATAACGATGACCTTGATGGCCAGGGCAAAATATACATTCTGCCATGAGATTCTGTTGGTCATTCTTGCAACATCCAGAGCTTCCGGAATAGATTTCATCTCGGAATTCATGAAGACGACATCAGCCGCCTCGATCGCAGCATCAGCGCCGCTTCCCATGGCTGCACCGACATCCGCTCCGGCCAGTACCGGCGCATCGTTGATACCGTCACCGACAAACATGACAGAACCTTCTGCTTCGCGGATTCTCTGCAGTTCAGAAAGCTTATCCTGCGGCAGGAGCTTGGCATGTACTTCGTCCACACCGGCCTGCTTTGCAACAGCCTGAGCGCTGTCTTCAGCGTCGCCTGTCAGCATGATGGTCTTGATTCCAAGAGCTTTCACGGCTGAAATGGCATCCTTGGCATCCTCTTTCAGTGTATCTGAAATTACAATGTTGCCGACAAATGTACCGTTTAAGGCAACCAGGACCTCTGTTCCGAAATCACTCTTATGATAGGAGGAAAGATCGATCTGATTTGCCTCCATCAGTTTTCTGTTACCGCAGAGAACTGTTCCCTGCTCTATTGTAGCCCGGATTCCCTGTCCGGCGATCTCTTCAATCTGATCCGGACGTCTGATGTCCAGTCCCTTCTCTTTGGCTGCAGTGACAATACTGTTTCCAATCGGATGGGTGGAGGACATTTCACAGCTTGCACTGATGGCAAGAAGCTCATCTTCCGTCATCGTGTCCACAGCGGGAACACTCTTCTGTACCACAAAGTTACCCTTTGTGATAGTACCGGTCTTATCCATAACAACAGCCTTTACATTCTTCAGGCCCTCGATTACGATACCGCCTTTAAAAAGGATACCCTTTTTGGAAGCGGATCCGATACCGGAGAAGAATGCCAGAGGCACGCTCAGTACCAGTGCGCAGGGACAGCTGATAACCAGGAATGTCAGCGCTGTGTAGATGGAAGCCACACCATTGCTTCCGCGGAAAACACTTTCTGCGCCTGTGTAAGCAGGATCAACCAGATAATGCCAGCCGGGAAGGATAAATGGCAGTACCAGTGCTACAAACAATGCGAAGAATACGACAAAAGGTGTATATACTCTCGCAAACTTGGTAATAAACTTATCAATATCCGGCTTGCTTGCGGCCGCGTTCTCAACAGAATCCAGAATCCTTGTAACCATGGACTCTTCCAGAACCTTCTCGACACGCATCTTGATCTGTCCGGAAGTATTGACACAACCGGAGACGATATTGTCTCCCACTCTTGCCATTACAGGAACCGGCTCTCCGGTTACGGGAGATGTGTCAATCCGGGTCTCACCTTCGATAATAACACCGTCAAGGGGGATACGGTCACCGGGACGTACAAGGAGGATATCGCCGACATTGGCTTCCTCAGCGTCCATGATACGAACATCATCACCTACAACCAGATTTACAACCTCAGGTCTTAAGTCAACCGCTTCCATGATCTGGCTTCTGCTCTGCTCTGTCGCGCGGTCCTCAAAGTACTCGCCGATCCGGTAGAAAAGCATAACGCCTACTGCCTCCGGGAACTCACGGATACAGAAAGCACCCAGGGTGGCAATACACATCAGGAAGTTCTCGTCAAATACCTGGCCCTTCTTCATGTTCTTAAAAGCAGCTTCCAGCACCTTTCCGCCAAGGATGACGTAGGCTACTACAAAGACTGCAAAAGATATAAGAGAATCCTCTGTTGTAACAGTGTGGACCATGACTTCCCCGATCAGGAAGATAATGGCTCCAAGGACGATGGTAAAGAGCGGATTCTTTGTAATGGATTCCTTTTTCTCTTTGGCTTCGGACTGTACCACTTTTGTCTCTTTGGGAACAACCGTGATGCCGTCCTCAATGGAATCGATCGTGCTCTGAATCACAGGAATCATCTGATCCGGATTCTTTGCGGAAAGTTTCATCTGCTTTGTGGCATAAGTGACTGTCACGTCATCCACGCCATCCATGGACCGGAGCTTTGCCTCGATCTTGGCTGCACAGTTGGCGCAGTCGAGGCCTTCCAGAACATAGATTTTTGTATTGGAGATGGCGCTCTTTCTCTTCCTCTGTCTGGGAACAAGAGTAATACCATCCTCGATAGAGTCGATTGCCGCCTGCATTTTCGGCATCAGCTCATCCTGGTTATTTGCAGAAACACGAAGCTGCTTGGTGGCGTATGCCACAGAAGCAAATCCTACCTCCGGCATGGACCGGATCTTTGCCTCGATCTTGGCTGCGCAGTTGGCACAGTCGATACCTTCGAGAATATAGACTCTCTTCTCCATATCCTCATCCGGCATACGGCAGTTACATTTGGCAAGGCTTTCTCCGCAGATATCACAGTATTCAACGAAAGAAGTACAGTCCTCGCACTCGCAGTCATCGGGGTGGCCTGCTTTATGATGATGCTCTTCTACAAAATGTGTATGAGACCGCGTTGCATGAGGTTCCTCATCATGATCATGGCCTGAGCAGCAGCTGTCTCCATGGTCATGGCTGTGACCGTGGTCATGTCCGTGATCGTGGCCTGAGCAGCAGCTGTCTCCATGATCGTGACTGTGGCCGTGGTCGTGATCATGTCCATGGTCGTGGTCATGGTCATGGTCGTGGTCATGGCCTGCACAGCAGCTGTCTTCATGGTCATGACTGTGGCCGTGGTCGTGATCATGTCCATGGTCGTGGTCATGGCCTGCACAGCAGCTGTCTTCATGGTCATGGCTATGCCCGTGATCGTGGTCATGGTCGTGATCGTGATCGTGGCCATGCTCATGGTCATGCCCGTGGTCGTGATCGTGTCCGTGGTCGTGATCGTGTCCGTGGTCGTGATCATGGTCGTGATCGTGGTCA
>CACZQE010000112.1 GCA_902783205.1 uncultured Lachnospiraceae bacterium
TCCGATTTTCAGGATCTCCCTGTTCATGCTGCTCTCATATTGTTTGTCTTCCGAAGTTTTCGCACTCATATTTTCTCTCCGGGTTATGTTTTTCAGCAGGCAATCCTGTAATTTTTCAGTACAAGTGTATCATTCTCCGTGTACATGTAACGGTTGATGACCTTCAGACTTTTCGGAATCCCCGCCTTCCCCGAATATTCGTTTTTGACGAGCACTTCTTCCTCATAGATCAGATTCGGATCCATAGTTTCTTCTTCCTGTCTGCTGAGGATCACTTCCACCCGGTCGCCTCTCGCCTCCCGAAGAATCATCCTGTACTCTGTGTTCTCATCAAAGAGATGACATTCCTTCGGGGCCATTTCCTGATAGACTTCACATTCCGGAAAGACAAGACGGCCGTTTTCAATGGCATAGGGTTCAAACACCAGAGCGTCCCGGAAATATGCAAGCAGGTATCCTTTCTGCGGTGCCATGTCAAGACGGATTCCAATCATTGTATTTCTCCTTACTGTTTATGTTTCTGCATAGTCCCTCCCGGTACCATCCTTCTAAAATCTCCATATCGATTTCGGGATCGTATCTGTCACGAAGTATCGACAGGATTTCCACAGGCACCCGGAATTCCTCTGCTTTTCCTCCTGCAGCATCAGCGGCATCGATCATACCGAGCGCCATGACATGGTATCTGAAGAGTGTCGTCAGCCCTTCATGAACCCGGCGGGCGCTGAGATGCATACCCCGAAGGAGAGGCTCATAGTTTATATCGTAAATTCGGGGGACGACCTCTTTTGCAATCCGGTAGTAGACCTCTGTCGCAGGCCAGGCCATGATTTCGCCGTATCCGTCCCGGGTATTTTCCCCGATAAATGTATGGAGAATAGAAGAAATATCTGCGGCCTTTCCGTTTTTTGTCCGGATTCGCAGGACAGAACCCGCTTTCAGACAGCGGGTAACAGGACCGTCCCCCGGCCAGCCGAAGCAGTTTTTATAGTCATTATACACATTTGTATATCTGCCAACGATCTCAAATGCTCCGGGCATGCCTGTCACGTACTCGAGCTCCCGCAGAAAATCCTCAGGGCGGGTCCCCGGCATGCCTTCATCCGTGTAGAGAAGCGTATGAGACAGACAACTCACGTCAAAGCAGGTAGAAAGAACTTCCATGGGAAGCCGGCTCTCCCGCATATCGTCAAGAACGATGTATGCCTGTCCGTAACCCTCCTCGCGAAGTGCGCCAAGGTGGAGGAATGGGTTTTTCTCAATCCAGGCTGCTGCTGCGCGAAGCTGTTCATCTGTTCCGTAAATTGTACCTTTAAACACCTGGCCTTCGGAAAGCGCATCGTACGGGACGCCGCTGCTGGAGATCACGCGTTTAACGACCGGCTTTACATACTGCATACAGTGTTGATCAAAACGGTCTCCGAAGGCGCCGTCAAGACCCACATCCTGTTCTACTTTGTCCGGATCTTTTCCGGAAGCCAGCCGGTAACGGAGCTGTTCCTTATCAAGCTTTACGACAGACATACACATCGGTACGGGAAGAAGCCGGGCGCCCTTTCCCGAGATATAAGCGTTGGAAAAACGCATCTTGGGAAGACCTGCCTTTAAACAGCTGTCCGTCTGCCAGGCGAGAAGTGCCTCCCGCAGCTCGGAACCGGGAAGATACGGATAGGTCTTGTCCCCGTCGTCATACGGCGCATCTATGGAGGTCGGTGCGAGAAGAACCAGGGAATAGTCCAAAGCACTGTAGTTAAGCAGTTCCGAAGTGGAGAAACTTTTCCGGCGGCTGTCAGGCAGTTCGCAGGCACGGCAGCTTATTTCTCCCGTGATTCCCTTTTCTCTGACCCCGGCGTGTGTCAGGTATTTCAAAAACCTGTCAACAGTCTCCAGTTCTTTGTCTTTAACGTGAAGCGGCGCATAGAAAACCTGTCCGCTTTTTAAAGAGCGCATATGGATTCCTGTCTCCGGGTCGAAATGTTCATTTGTAAAAAGATAGCGGATCCGGTTCTTTCCGTTCGGAATACGGGAACAAATCTCTCCGGCCTGCCGGAGAAGATCTATATAGCCATCCGGCCGTGCAAAGCCAACTTCAATATGCTCCGGCAAAACAAAGGAAGGCACATCCCTCTTCAGAATCTCTATGAGAGGAAGATACGGGATTCCGAGCTCATCCGTCGGAACATCGCAGCGGTACTCCACTTCCTGATTAGAAAAAGTTTCAAAGGCAACTTCGCCCTTTAACTGTATCTGTATTCCTAACATGATTTCTCCTCATCTTCACCCACAGTCATGTAATCCAAATCCACAAAATCGTCCGGGATAAAGTCCAGCAGTTCCGCTGCGTCAAACCAGGTTGCATGAGACTGTTTTTCACTATCCTTATACAGAGGACTTCCGAGTAAAGCCTTCAAATCCTTTCCCTTACTCTTCATTTGGGCAAGAAAAGCTTTAAAATTCTCTTTTCCAAGCAAATAGGACTGACGGAGCATCATATTCTGAACAGGTTCAAGTTTCAGCGTCTTCATCACCCGAATGTGATCCAGCAGCTTCCTGACAGATATTTCCCGGCCATATGCTTCAGGATCCAGACAATAGGGCCTCATCAGAAGCGAGATTCCCTCCGTTGTAATATAGGATTGTTCCCGCAGCATCTCGAGATTCTGGAAATTCGGATTATTCAGCATCTGGAAATCTATCCAGTTTCCTGCCAGACCGTTACGCAGATTACAGGTTTCCTTGGCAGCTTTCTTCGCGTTGCTGCAGCATTCCTCTGCCAGTGAGAAGGCAGGATGATAGGCATTGTCCTCTGTAACAAATGCGACACCTCCGCAAATATACAGGGGCACCTCTATCGTATCCGTTTTCCAGACGTATTCACCCTTCAGGTTGGCATAGAAAAAGCGGAAAAAAGGAAACACCCAGCTTGCGTTGCAGACACAGTTGATATCATCACCGGCTACATGAACGATCAGAAATTCCTTCTCAAATCCGTCATTCTTTCCGGTGACGCGGTGATAATAGTCTTCCAGATCTTTCATTGTGCGGGACATGATTCTGCTCATTGTAGCCTTCAGCCCCTGACCGATGGCCCGCCGTGTACGGATTCCGTCCTCATAATCCACTGATTCCTGAAGGATGCGGCCAATCGTAATCCCAATGTTATTTCCGTCAGCGTGAATGACAGCCCGATAGTTCTTCCCGTCGTAACCGGGACTTGTATGGATATCCTGCATGGTAACCGGGTTTTCTCTGAGCCGCGCCTCCTGTCTCCGCAAACGGGAGGACATGGAGACCGGATCCCCGAATATCGGATCATAGCCAACGACCGGCTCTCCGGTCATATGTTCACGGATACATACAGGAAGGGTCCCCAGGGGCTCCAGTGTGTCGGAAGCCGCTTTTGCGGCATTCAGTTTCCTGTACAGATTAAAAATATCGTTCCCGAAATAATCCGTTTTCTCCACAGCCGCCGCGGAGACATTGAGCGTACGTCCATGTTCCAGATAATATCTGGAAATACTGCGAATGATTTTCTGAGCCAGCGCACCCGTCCTCACGATGAAGATTGCGTTGCCGGCCTGGCAGGTGATCAGCTGAAACTGCACAGATGGGTTCCGGAAATAAGGGAGTTCTCCCTCCGGATCCAGAGAGAAATCAAATTGATCATCCGGCACCGGCGGATCCACTGTCCTCAAAGCATGAAGGATTGCGTCGTCAAGAATATGGATCATCAGATCGCTGGCTCCGACAGTGTCCAGCATCGTGTTGGAGCGGAACATATAACGCTGGATCTGTCTGGTATCAACATGACAGAGGACTTCGCGGTTCATCAGTTCTTTATCCAAATGCTACCTCCTCGCTCTGAAAACGTGCGTAAGGCCGAAACCCTTCAAAGAAAAACATGCTCTTCTTTTCGTTGCTTCCGTCCGGATTCTTCACTTCGACTGTGTTTCTCTCGGAACAGGAGCAGATGACGTTCACGCCATCCGCAAGCAGTTTGTCGACCAGCATGAACAAAAAGGTAAATTCTCCCGCCGCCAGCACAGCATCTGCCTGAAACGCTTCGATTCTGGCGGCATAATCCTCAACCTCTCTGCGGAGGTCATGAATACTCCATGAGGGGGAGACAGAGGGGAAGGGCAAATCCACAATCTCCCCATACAGTTCTCCCGCCGCTTTCATCAACGGCTCGTTCCAGATTTCACTGGGATGATTGGTACAATTCAGCAACATTGCATTTCCTCTCTTTCCGGCTATTCAGTGTGTTCGTATGTCGGCCTCGGAAGTAAATCCATACCTTCCGATAGTCTCACCGAGCTTTACATAGCTTCCCACGGGGATGCTTTTCTTGCCTGTCATTCGGCTGGAATAAGCGATCAGCCCGGCATTATCAAGATGAATCAAACCATCCTCGCCCATGTATTCCTCAGAAATGTCGATTCCGACTACCTCACCTAAAAACATATGATGACTGCCAAGAGCCAGGATATCCCTGACCTTACATTCAATATTCAGGGGACTTTCCATTATGATAGGGGCATAGTCCAGATGAGAGGCTTTTCCTCTGGTAAGGCCGGTTAAAGCCCATTTGTCCGGACAGTCTGCCGCGGATATTATGCCGCACTGATCCGACGCTGCAGCCAGATCTTCTGTGCCGGAACTGACCAGAAGTACCGGAACCGGATATAATAACGTATTGGGTTTGAATTCAATTTTTTTCATAAACATATTCCTCATTTTTGTATTTTTCATGCTTATAAAATATCATATATTGTATCTACTCATAAAATAGAATTCCATTTCTACACCGTTGTTTTCAAGGATCAGCTTGTCCTTTGATTTCTTATAATGCATTTCCAGTCTGGAATCATTATCTGTAGTCTTCCAGCCGTCATCAGGTAAGCTTTCATAAAAATCTTTAGCAATCTCTATGACTATCGTATCCTTATCCAAACTGATTATCTTGCCTTCTACGCCGGGTTCTCCGGCTTCATCATCAAAAATCGCAAGATATGGCACTCTGGGACTTTTATCATCCATGATCATCCCGCCTTTACTGTGAATAGTGAGAATCATCCAGGAAAGATCTTCATCCGTTGGCCTGTATTCTCCCTCAAGTTTCGCCAACTGCCTTTTATTGATTTGAGGGGATTTCATATTTGATACAACTAAATACAGAACTACCGCCATTACTGCTATGATTGATATTATAAGAATCTTTTTGTTTTTCATAATCTAAACCTCATTTTTGAAATGAATTGCCCCTTTATGACAGACAGAGATGCATTTTCCGCAGCGAATACATTCCATGGAATTCGGACTTGCACAAGGGTCGACATCCATAGGGCATATTGAACTGCATTTTCCACAGTTTACACAGGAGTCCCGGTCAATTTCCAGTTGAATAAAACTGATTTTATTGAACAGCCCGTAAAATGCTCCGAGAGGACACAGTATTTTACAGAAGAATCTGGCTGTCATCAGACAGCCGATGATAGTGAGAAGGGCAATGAAGACTTTGAATCCCATCACTCCCCCTGCCAGCTTTCTGAGACTGGGGCTGACCAGTAAGAGGGGGATGCCGCCCTCTATGGTTCCCACCGGACATATATATTCGCAAAAATAGGGATTGCCCATTCCCGCAGTGTTGACAATCACTACCGGCAGTATCAATACCACAATGAACAGCATGCCATACTTTATATACTTAATCCGGTCCGGCAGCTTCCTTTTGAACTTTGGAAAGGGAATCTTATAAATAAGCTCCTGAATCAGGCCAAAAGGGCAGAAAAATCCGCATATCGCTCTGCCGAACAGAATCCCGAAGGCGCATAAAGTGCCCACTACATAGAAACTCCATTTAAAATCAATTGATCCGTTTACCGCCTGCATTGCCCCTATAGGGCATGCAAACCGGGCTGCCGGACAGGAATAGCAATTGATGCCGGGACAGCAGAACCGCTTCCAGGGACCCTTATAAATATTGCCGGACCCCATCTTGCTTACATAGGGGTTGCAAAAGGCAAATGCCATGAACTGAATGATTTTCCTTTTCAACGAAATTTTTGTTTTCATGACTTCTATATCCCAAGCCCTATGCACTCAAAACAAATGTTGACTGCCTTGTTCAGTACAATGCCGGCCTCTCCTCTAAAGCCCCCGTAAACAATCATGGCAGCCGCTGCAAGAATTACAGCAATCCGTACTAACATAATCCTCTTCTGAATCATTTCAGATTCTCCACCGTATCTTTATAAGCCTGCACATCTGCTCCGATCACTTCATCGCACAGACAATTTCCTTCAGAGTCCACAAAGAAAGTCGTAGGAACTCCGACCAGATTTTCCATTACAGAATCAAACTGATCACCGGCTATGATGTTGGTGTATTCCACTCCGGTCTGTTCCACCAGTCTTTTCGCCGTCTCATACTCCGGGGCATTCGTATCAGCCACATCGACAACGATACCTATGATCTGAACCCCTTCCGGCAGGTTTTTGTCCCACTCTGCCAGTTCCGGCATCTCATTGATACACGGTCCGCAAAATGTTCCCCAGAAATTAATAACCGTGATATCCGCTTCGGCAAATATCGACTCATCCACCTCATTTCCGTTAAGGTCAACCGATTTGAACCCGGGCATCCGGGCTGCCTCAGTTACAGGCATCTCATCCGTCCCTTCCTCCGTGGCAGTCTCCACCTTCTGCTCTCCGCCACCACTGCAGGCAGTCAGCATAAAAAGCATGATTAACAGCAGGCAAAAAGCGCTTGCTTTCAACAGTTTGCCTGTCATATGTACCCTCCTCTCTCCCTCATATTTGTTTTCTATTGTTCTTTATTATATCGTATCCCACTTCTTATTTCATCATAAAAAGAAAACCCACATAAAGATAAAATCGGCAAAAAAAACGGAGAGCAGCTTTTTCAGCCACTCTCCTCATTCTTTATTATCTTTACTGATCTGCTTTCACAAATGTAAGATCTTCACCGTCAGTATGAGCCAGGTCATGCAGGTAGA
>CACZQE010000113.1 GCA_902783205.1 uncultured Lachnospiraceae bacterium
GCTCGACCAAATCAGGTATCGCGCCTTTCTACTCTGATAAATATGCCAAGATCGGATTCCAGGTCAGTGAGCTCTTCCTGGAAGAAGACCAGCTGAGGGAAAAGATCGAGCGGGTTCTGGTCCAGAAGAACATCCTTCTTGAGCATCTTTACCATAAGCCGCTGATCGACCCTGACCAGATGTATCAGACCCTTGTGGAATACCGTGACATGATCCGTCCTTATGTATGTGATACATCCCTTTATCTTGACAAGGCCATAAAGGAAGGCAAGACAATCCTGCTGGAAGGCCAGCTGGGCACACTGAAGGATCCGGATCACGGGATTTATCCCATGGTTACATCTTCATCCACCCTGGCTGCCTATGGAGCCATCGGGGCAGGCGTGCCTCCCTATGCCATTGAGAAAGTCATTACTGTCGTTAAGGCATACAGCAGTGCTGTAGGCGCCGGTGCCTTTGTCAGCGAGATATTCGGTGACGAAGCCGATGAACTCAGAAGACGGGGCGGAGACGGCGGAGAGTACGGTGCAACAACAGGACGTCCCAGAAGAATGGGATGGTTTGACTGTGTGGCATCCCGCTATGGCTGCCGCATGCAGGGAACCACTGATGTGGCCTTTACAGTAGTGGATGTACTGGGATATCTCGATGAGATCCCGGTATGCACAGGATATGAGATTGACGGCCGGGTAACGGAAGACTTTCCGGTGACATCGCAGCTGGAGAAGGCAAAGCCGGTCCTTACGGTTCTTCCCGGCTGGAAATGTGATATCCGCGGAATCAAAAAGTACGAAGACCTTCCGGAAAACTGCCGGAAGTATATTGAGTTTATTGAAGAAAAAATCGGCTATCCCATTACACTGGTTTCCAACGGACCGGGAAGAAATGATATTATTTACAGGGGATATGAAAAGTAAATATACTACATATCAAAAGTGAGGTAGAGGATGAAAATACTTTCTATTGCAATACCCAGTTACAACTCTATGGACTATATGGAAAGAAGCATTGAGAGCCTGCTTCCGGGCGGTGACGATGTGGAAATCCTGATCGTGGATGACGGCAGCAAGGATGAGACGGGCAGGATCGCCGACGAGTATGAGGAGAAGTATCCCGGTATTGTCCGGGCTATACATCAGGAGAACGGCGGACACGGTGAGGCAGTCAATGCGGGACTGCGCAATGCGACCGGCTTCTTCTTCAAGGTGGTGGACAGCGATGATAAAGTCGCTCCGGACGCCTACAGAAAGATACTGGACTTCCTCAAAGAAGCGGTTAAGGAAGAAGAGCCTCTTGATATGCTCCTTTCCAATTATGTATATGATAAAGTGGGCGCCACCCACAAAAAGGTGATTCATTACCGGGGAATCCTTCCGGAAGAAAGATATTTCGGCTGGGATGAGATAGGACATTTTAAAGCTTCCCAGAACATCCTGATGCACTCTGTGATCTACAGGACCGAAATGCTTCGGGAAAGCGGCTTTGAGCTGCCTAAGCACACATTTTATGTGGATAATATATTTGTGTTTAAGCCCCTTCCTTATGTTAAGAAAATGTATTATATCGATACGGACTTTTATCTCTACTTTATCGGCAGGGAAGACCAGTCCGTCAATGAATCTGTCATGATTTCCAGAATTGATCAGCAGATCCGCGTCAATAAGATCATGATCGATATTTACAGAGACTGCAGTGACAGCCTTGAATCTGAAAAGCTTAAGGAATATATGCTTCATTATCTGGGAACCATTCAGACAGTGACTTCTGTCCTCCTGATGAGGATGGATTCCGAAGATGCGGACCGGATGCGGGACGATCTCTGGTACTATCTGAAGGAACAGTCACCCTCGGCTTATGAAGTACTAAAGAAATCACTGATCGGAAAGCTTTCCAACTCCCACGGGCGCCTGAGCCATAAGATTACAATGGGAGGTTACAAAATTGCGCAGAAATGGATCGGCTTCAACTAAGCCGCTGATCGTGCATGATATATTGCTTGCAGCAGGGGTGCTTATAGCTGCCCTGCTGCTTTTTGTGATTTTCGGTTCCGGAAAGAGACAGGGCGGTATGATAACCGTCACGGTGGACGGGGCTGTTTACGGCAGCTGGTCTCTGAATGAGGACCGGGAAATCCGGATCGGGGAAGGTGACAGTATCAATGTGATCCGCATCCGTAAGGGAGAGGCGGATATGATCCTGGCCGACTGCCCTGATCAGATCTGCGTCAGGCACAGGCCTGTCAGCAGAGAAGGGGAAACGATTGTCTGTCTTCCCCACAAAGTCGTTGTCACAGTAGCTGGCAGCCGGGAAACTGACAGCACACAAACAGATGTTGATGTCATTTCAAGATAAATAATCATTAGTGTAGAAAGAAGGTAAATCATGGGTGTTTTGACATTCAGAGGCGGTCTGCATCCTTACGACGGCAAGGAGCTGAGTAAGGATAAGCCCATCAGCGAATATCTGCCGGGCAAAGAACTGGTCTTTCCTGTAAGCCAGCATATCGGCGCGCCTGCAGTACCCTGCGTTAAAAAGGGTGACCATGTCCTCGCAGGACAGCTGATCGCGGAAGCCGGAGGATTTGTATCCGCCAATATATACAGTTCGGTTTCCGGAACCGTCAAAAAAATCGAGCCGCGGCTTACCGTGGCCGGCACAAAGGTTAACAGTATCATAATTGAAAATGATGAGGCCTACGAGGAGGCGGAATTTCTCCCCTTAGGCGAGGAACAGAGGACCCGCGAGGCAGTGATTGCCAAAGTCCGCGAAGCCGGAATCGTAGGCCTGGGCGGGGCGGGATTCCCGACACATGTAAAACTGTCCCCCAAAGAGCCGGACCAGATTGATACCATCATAATCAACGCGGCTGAGTGTGAGCCCTATATTACAGCGGATTACCGCTGTATGATGGAAATGCCGGAAAAGCTCCTTTCAGGACTTTCTCTGATTCTTTCTCTCTTTCCCCAGGCCAAAGGCGTGATCGGAATAGAGGATAACAAGCCGGACGCCATTGCAAAGCTCAGCGCTCTCTGTGAAAAGGAAGAGCGGATTGAAGTGGCATCTTTAAAGACCAAGTACCCCCAGGGAGCGGAGCGTTCCCTGATCTTTGCCGTTACGGGCCGCCAGATCAACTCAGGCATGCTTCCTGCCGATGCAGGATGTATTGTGGACAATGTAGCTACGGCCATTGCCATCCACGAGGCTGTCACCCTGGGCAAGCCCCTCTATGAGAGAGTGGTCACAGTGACAGGTGACGCGGTTGCAAATCCCGGCAATTATCTGGTGAAAAACGGCACCATGGCCCGGGAGCTTTCTGAAGCGGCAGGCGGTTTTAAGAGCCAGCCCGAGAAGGTCATCTCCGGAGGACCTATGATGGGTATGGCCCTGTCCACCCTGGATGTCCCCTGCGGGAAGACATTTTCCTCTTTGCTCTGCTTCACAAAGGATGAGGTCAGAGCCTATGAACCCGGTAACTGCATCCGGTGCGGACGCTGCGTAGAAGTGTGCCCTGCGGGACTCATGCCCACAAAGCTTTCCGAAATTGCCGATCACGGTGACTTTGAACTTTTTGACCAGATGAACGGCTGCGAATGCGTAGAATGCGGATGCTGTTCATTCATCTGTCCGGCCAAGCGGCGGCTGACACAGTCCATGAAGACGGGACGGCGTGAAGCTCTGGCCCTCAGAAGAAGAAAAAAAGCATAAGGAGAGGTGAAATATGAACGAAAATTTATATCATGTATCAGCCAATCCTCATGTAAGAGATAAGGCTACGACCCACAGCATCATGCTGGACGTGATCATCGCCCTGGCTCCGGCTGCCATATTCGGTTTCTGGAATTTCGGCCTGAGTGCTGTGATCAATACAGCCCTCTGTATTGCCACCTGTGTGCTGGCAGAGTATGTATGGCAGAGGGCCATGCACAAAAGAATTACCATCAGTGATATGAGCGCGGCTCTGACCGGCCTGCTTCTGGCCATGAACCTTCCGCCCCGGGTTCCTTTCTGGATCCCCATCCTCGGCGGACTCTTCGCCATCATCGTGGTCAAACAGATCTTTGGCGGTCTCGGTCAGAACTTTATGAATCCGGCCCTTGGCGCCCGCTGCTTCCTGCTGATTTCCTTTGCGGGACTGATGACCAATTTTACCGCAAGCGGATTCGGTACTGTATTTGACGCTTCCACAGGAGCAACGCCCCTGGCCGAGATTAAGGAGACCGGCACGCTGGCTTCTGTGACCCTTCAGGATATGTTTGTAGGAACAATACCCGGTACCGTGGGAGAGACCTCGGCAGTCCTCCTGCTGGCAGGCGGCATCTTCCTGATTGCAAGGAAGGTCATCAGCTGGCGGATCCCGGTAACCTATATAGTTACATTTTCCGTCTTTGCCCTCCTTTTCGGCGGACACGGATTTGATATGAACTACCTTGCCTGGGAACTCTGCGGCGGCGGACTTATGCTCGGAGCCTTCTTCATGGCAACGGACTATGTAACATCACCCATCACTCCCCGGGGAAAGATCGTATTCGGTATCTGCCTGGGTGTACTGACCGGCCTCTTCCGGATTTTTGGCGGATCGGCAGAGGGTGTTTCCTATGCGATTATTTTCTGTAACCTTCTGGTACCTCTGATCGAGAGAGTGACGGTTCCCGCCGTATTCGGGAAAGGAGGTAAGAAAGAATGAACGCATTGATCAAAGACGCTTTAAAGCTTGTCGTAATCACTCTGGTAGCAGGCCTGGCCCTGGGTATGGTTTACGGGATCACCAAGGATCCCATTGCCGAGCAGGAGAAGAAGGCCCAGGAAGCTGCCTACAAGGAAGTTTTCCCGGAGGCGGATTCTTTCCGCGATCTGGAAGGATTCTCCGTCAAACAGGCATCCAAGGTGATTGCCGCTTATGAGAACCCTGTGGAAGACCACGGCGGTGACGTGATCAATTCCGTAGTGGAGGCCCTTGATAAGTCCGGAAAAGTGATCGGATACATTTTTGATATCACTACCTCCAAAGGCTACGGCGGCGATATTGAACTGACGGTGGGTATCACCTCCGACGGCACGGTAAAAGGATATTCCATCCTGTCTATCGGCGAGACGGCCGGTCTGGGTATGCGGGCCAAGACCGATCCCGAATGGGGAAAACAGTATGCCGATAAGAAAGTCGAAGAATTTTCCGTGGTTAAAGACGGTACCGGCAGCAGCGACGACTCCAGAATCGACGCGATCTCAGGAGCCACCATCACCAGCAAGGCCATGACAGGCGCGGTCAATAATTGTATCGCTTACTATAAATCACTGGAAGGGGGAGATCAGAAATGAAAGAAAACAGCCCCGTTGAACGTTTGTATAACGGTATTCTGAAGGAAAATCCGACCCTTGTCCTGATTCTCGGTATGTGTCCGACCCTGGCGGTCACCACATCCGCCATCAACGGAATCGGAATGGGACTGTCCACCACGGCAGTACTGATGTTTTCCAACCTCCTGATCTCACTGCTCCGTAATTTTATCCCGGACCGGGTAAGAATCCCGGCCTACATCGTGGTAATCGCTTCCCTGGTAACTATCGTGCAGTTTGTTCTTCAGGCGTATGTGCCCTCCGTGAATGCGGCTCTGGGCGTATATATCCCTCTGATCGTTGTAAACTGTATCATCCTGGGAAGAGCGGAGTCCTATGCCAGCAA
>CACZQE010000114.1 GCA_902783205.1 uncultured Lachnospiraceae bacterium
CCCTGTCGCATGCAGCCCGCTTCTCATCCGGCATCTTTTTCAGCAGATCGATCAGAATATCTGTTGTAACTCTCTTGTCGGCAGTAAATATCTTGATATAGCTGGGTGTACAGGAATAGAGGGAAGCGAGATAATAATCCAGGCTGTAACCCCAGGGTGTTGTCTTCTGCTGTTCCGAAAAATAGTCTGAAATCGCATCGTACAATACGTTGGAATTATACTGTTTTCCCTCTTTGATCAGTATGGGCTCAATCAGCTCCGTGCAAAGATTGCCTGCGCCTTTGCCCATACCCATAATACTGGCATCAAGCATCACATCATGTTTTGCATTGAATTCTACAAAAGTCAGGGCATTTGAGAAAGCCAGCTGTCTGTTGTTATGCGCATGGAAGCCCAGTTTCATTGACATACTGACATACTGATCAGCAATCTGCAGCATATGCAGCAGCGCCATATTATCCATCTGCCCGAAACTATCCACCAAATAAAATCCCTTTGCTTCGGCAAGTTCCGTGTTGCAGACATGGATCAGCTTTTTAAATTCCTCGTCAGTATAGCGCATACTCACCATTGGCTGAATAAACAAATCATAGCCCTTTTGCAGGATGGTCTTTCCCCACTCAATTGACTGCTCCCACTTTTCCTTGTGGAAAGCAAGGCGGATGCCGTCAATACCGGCTTCCGAACGAGGCTTGAGCATGCTTACATCAAAGGTTCCATAATCGATCATTGCAAGGTAAGTCACTCCGGGCTTCTTGCCGGTCTTCAGCAAAGTCCGTTCGATCGACACCTCATTATCAAAACAGGTTCTCCCCTCCGGACTGCCCTTTTTCTCGTCAATATATCCTGTCTCAATATACTCTACTCCGGAATCCTCAAGAGTTTCCCTGATTCTCTGCATGCGGTCCAGGCCAAAATCGAAGTTATTTGCAATTCCTCCATCCCGTAAAGTGACATCCACAAGACTTATCTTTCTTGTCTTTGGTCTGGACTGGAAGATTCTGTCCGCCACATCCAGATCATTGTCTGTGGTAATTTTAAAATTACTGGTATGACCGTTCACAATACGGATCTTGTAACCCAGCTTCAGGATCAGCTGTGTGGTTCCGGTAACCGAGGCTTTCGTTTCTTCTGTAAAGCTTTCAATTGACTTTTTCAGCAGGACAATGTTAAAGCCGGAAGGATTCTGGCCATTATAAAGTCCTTTCCGCTCCAGCGTTCCATCAATATATACTTCGTCATGGGCAATATGGATCGTATCGGATGTCGGAACAACAGTCAGGGCAAAATTGTCCTCCAGTGTTGCATCAATACAGTCATTGATCATCTGCTGAGTCACAAAAGGGCGGACTGAATCATGACAGATCAGTATATCTTCCTCATGCAGACCATGAGATGCGATCACCGCATCCATTACATGAATAAATGAATCAAGACGCTCCTTGCCGCCGTCAACAAGTTCGATCCGATCCAGTTCATGCGAAAGAAGAGAAGACTGCAGCAGCTCCTCAAGGTAAACCCTCCAGTCTTTGTGTATCGCCACGTATATTTTTTCAAATCTGGAATTATCCAAAAACTGTCGGATCGTATGGATAATGATCGGCGTACCCCCAATCGAAATAAATTGTTTCGGAATACTCGTCCTTTCGATTCTCTTGCCGATACCGCCTGCTAAAACTGCTGCATAAATCATTTTTTCAGTCTCCTTGGATCATTATAGGTATAGTCAGTAGAGACAATTAATTCCCCGTGAACGCTGCCGTTCTTATTCTTCGGGATCTTCATATAGTCTCCGTATTGTTGCCTTAACATATCGTCAAAGTGCCGTGGAACCGGTACCTGCAGGCACTCAAACGGCATATCAATCAAGTCAAGGTAGTCATCCTTTTCTCTTCTTGATTTCGGACATTTAAAAACTATGGTACGGTTGCCCCACAGGTCAGCCCTGTCACCGGAGTATTTCCTGAGGTTTTTTTCCATCGACCGGTACATCCTCAGCTTATTGTGTGCGAAAACAAGAGATACCACTTTGTAGGCCGCATATTTTGCCCTGCCCTTCAGGCTGGAATCCGGATTCCTGCTGTGTGTATAGTTGTAACAGCCGGCTACGTTCTTCTGAAACTTATTTGTCAGATACTGGAATCGGTCAGCCAGCCTGTTCGGCGAAATACCGTCCAGCGGTGAGATATCAATGAATATTCCCTTGCAGATATCCATATGTTCTTCCCTGACCGTAGTACCTGTCGTCTTTGAATTTCGCAAACGAGCGAAAGTCCGGATCAGGTTTTTTTCATTAAACGTTGTCTGAAGATAATATGGCTCTTTAAATACAGGAGATAACTGAAGAAGACGGTCAAAATCCTGACGCGGCATATAAACATCCAGATCATCATCCCAGGGAATAAAACCGCCATGTCTGACAGCTCCGAGCATAGTGCCCGCTCCGACGCAGTATGTCAATCCATGCTCTTTGCAGACAGCATCAAATCTCGAAAGCAGGTCCAGCTCAATAGCCCAGACTTCCTTTCTTTCCTTTGTAACCAAAAAATCATTTCTTATTTCTTCATCAAAAAACGAAGGGTCTAATTCCAGGCTGATCGGGACCATACAACATCTCCTTCCTCTTTATCAGTTACTGCCAGAAAAACAGATAGGGCACTGTTCCGCGATTGGATTTTATGCCGCCAAACTTCATCATATAAATAAAATAAGCAAATCCGTACAGGAAGAAAAAGAGCAGCAGAATACATCTGTTTTTCTTGGACCTTATCCTGTGAAGGCATGTGGGCAGGTAAAGCGGAAAATACATTTCGTACCAGTAGCCTATACGCAGCGCGAACTGCGTTCTTGACTGCAGTGCAAAAAATGTTGTGGCGACGACATTAATAAGCGTCAGACGATATATTTCACGATTTCTTTCATCATCCGGGTTCAATTTTGTTAAAACAACTAATGTCATAACGCTCTTAATGATGATCAAAGAAGCTGCATAAACTCCTATACGTCCTTCCGTCAATCTGTTATCGTCCAAATATCTGCTGTATCTTTCAAACAGCAATATCAGCCTCTGGGCATATGTCAACAGAAAACCCGCAAATAAGGAAGCAAACAGAGCAATTGCTATCGTCTTTCTTCCAATCTTGTCGAGTAACATGGTGACGATAACCGGTGCGATAAAAAGTCCTGCCGTAATGTGAAATCCCGTTGCCAGCACAACTAAAATAGCAACCTTGACAAATCCTCTTCGGGTCTTGTCATTTTTGAGGACAGTATAAACGTTTATGGCAATAGCCATTGCGCAGATCTGCCGCATCAGATGAAGCGAATTAAAGTAAAGGTTCAGCGTTATATAGAAATACAGATACCAGAAAGCGATCCATTTATCTTTTACATTATAATAAATGAATATTCCAAATCCGATACATGTGACTGCTGCGCACAGGGCAAGCAGTACCTGAAAGCTGTTAAATTTTCCTGCTATCCGGATAAACAGAATGAATAAAGGTTCCCAATGAAGCCGCTGATTGAAAGAAGGTTGGCGTAAAAGCCTGTCATAATATACTTTATATGTAATTGTATCCAGACCGACAGAGGTACCGCGGCAGGCAATAATGAAAAAAAGGAGCAGTTCACTTAGAATAATGAATTGCTTCAAACCCTTTTTATCATAATGAGTATTCTGCAGCGTAAATACCGTCAGCAGCATAACGCTAAATAAGACACCTAAATGGACTCCCATGTCCGAAACACCTCTATTCCCGTATAACAAAAGCTGATTTTCAGAATCCTATTACCGCCTTATCAGGAAACCAAAATTCATTTACCGAATAACGCTTCAATACACGCTTTTGTAGAATCTTCATGATACTGAACGAACTCATCCCGAAACAGTCTGGTCTTCTCGCACTCATCGGAATAGTTCATGCTCCCAATCCTGTTCAGCAGCTCCTGTTCTGTCCGGCAGCTTTTGCCGGGATATTTATCATCAATGTCAAAATATGTACCCCGCTCTGCAAGATATGTGTCATAGTCATAGGCATAGCAGATAATCGGCTTGCAGAGAACCGAGTAATCAAATGCAATTGCACTATAGTCTGTTATAAGCATGTCACTGACAATCATCAGGTCATTAACAGCCGGATAGTCGGATACATCTCTGACAAACTCATCGAATTTCAGTCCGAGCACCTTCGTTGTCTGATGATGGGCACGGAAAAGGATCACATATTTGTCCCCAAGTTCTTTTTTCCAGATGTCAAAATGAATCGGAGGTTTGATCTCATAGTTTCTGCCTCCATCAGTACTCTCACGCCAGGTCGGCGCATACAAAATAACCTGCTTATCCTCAGGTAAACCCATTTCCCGATGCAGGTCTCTCTTCTTTTTATCATCTGCCAGCCATAATTCTTCATTGCGCGGCATCCCGCATCGAAGATACGTTTTCGCTTCAGCATTAAATGCGCTTACCCAGACTCTCTCATCATGGCTGCCTGAAACAACAAGA
>CACZQE010000115.1 GCA_902783205.1 uncultured Lachnospiraceae bacterium
CTCACTGTGCATCCAGTCGGACACGAAATCATAGCAATACGCCTGATGCGCGGAGGAGATGAACATCTGTAATCCCGCGAGGAATTCTTGACGCATCGTCCGGGTAGAAGCCGTCAGCAGAATATGCGTGGCCAGCTGCGCGAGGTTGGAATCCATGTCCTGATATCCGGTGCCCTGCGCCACCATGCGCCAGAACGCCTCGTCGATGCCGTAGTTCACTAACTCCTGATAGATGGTGTTGCTATCCGTTTCCAGACCGGCCTTCAGCACAGCCTTGATGATTCCGTTGGGTTTGGCATCCTTCAGACCTGCCAGCGCCGCCATGATGGACATCTGCAACTGGGCAGGCGCGGAGGGTGTAACACTTTGTGCGGCCACCTTGTTTCGCCGCACCTGTGCATTAAAAAACTTCCGGTACTGTTTAAAACCTCGGCGGAGCGCAGGCGTCTGCGAGATGCCCATTTCGTCCATCCAAATGGAAATCAGATCGGCGCGGAACTCCTCACCGTAAAGCTCCATGTCTAGAAGCCAGTTATCCTCGTCGGACTCGTAGGAGAAGGGACGATACACCAGATAGTTGCTGGTAGGATCATCCACTGCGAGCAGCTTTTTCACATAGAAATTATTAGCACCAGTGAGCGCGATGATCTTTGCACCGTTCACTGTAATCTCATCCACCTTGTCCGCAAACTCCTGATCCTCGTCATACCAGAAGACGATACGGCGCTTGTAGAATTCCGGCAACGGAGCAGAGAAGCGCTGATTCAATTCCTGTATGATCTTATCTGAATCCACTTCATCACCTTCCTACTTTATCTCCGAAGCAATTTTCGAAATCGAGGCATTGAGTCTTTTCTTTGTCTCAATTTCTTTTCTCTTCCTTTCCCATTGATTCAGAATGAGTAAAATACTGTCTTTCAATACGGGAAAATACTCAATGCATTCCTCTTCGGATAATTCATGAATACCTTTGCTGATAATGCCGTACAATACCGGATTATCAACTATTGTCTCCGGCAATTCATCTTTGATCATATCAATTTTTTCGGTAACCCGTGCATTCTTGAAGTCTTCCTTATTAATGTGGTTTTCATCTAAAGATGTCTCCGAAGCTTTCATTATTATGGTTTCAAATATCCTTCTCAGATATGTATACGCTCCAATGCCAACACCATTTGCGAATAGTCCAAGAGCTGTGCCAAACTCTCTTCTAATAGAGTCATTCATAACATGCCTATATTCATCCAGTTCAGAGAATGATAATGTCGCTATGGATGGGTACTGCCCAATCTTGATAAGATACTCATCATAGGCGTGAATAATGTAAGACAATCTGTGGGTATTATCCATTGCACATCTAAGCGTAATCAGAAATGTAATCGGAAATTCAGATTCATTCCAGTTCCTAAGCACCCAGCCCGAAGTATCTTTTTCACTATCATTTCCTTCCACAAAATGAGAGCGCTGTAACATAGCTTGAAAATTGTTCACAAAATCCTTACCAAGGTTATAGCCGTTATCATATTGCACTCTAAAGGATTCCACTGAAAAGACTCTTTTCTCGCGGCACTTAGGACAGTAAACGTTTATCTTCGCTTCTTGCATTCTCCACCAATAAAGTCAATTAGTTGCTCTATATTATCTTCAGTAATCTGGATCTTTTTATATAATCCCTCGTACTGAAGAAACTTCAAAAAAACGTTCTCCATAAGCACCTCACTTTATCTTTGCTAGCACATCCTTAAAGATTTCGTAGTTGTGCTTTACGCCATCATCCAAGTCGATCTTGATCATCTGGTCGGCGAGATGATGGATTTTTTCTTCATAGACCCGGATCTCCTCTGCCTGAGCCTGCAGTTTGGACAGCTGCTTGGACAGCTTCACGCGCTCGGAAGTAGAAGTGCCGTTGATGCGCTGTTCCAGATCGGCGATTGCTGTACGATACCGGGATTGCTGCTCGTGGACATAGTCCGTGCGGATACGGGCGATGGTGTCCGGTTGATAACGGTGCATGTAGATCAGACACTTGAAGCCATTCTTTTTGCCGCTGTCAAAGAGCCAGTAGATCGGTCGCTTCTGGTATACCTTCAAATGATCTGCATAGAAATCATTGATGAAGTAATTGCGGATGACCTCGCGAGA
>CACZQE010000116.1 GCA_902783205.1 uncultured Lachnospiraceae bacterium
AAGACGGCGCTGTTCCTGCTGATGTCCGACGTAAATAGTAGATAAGTAGCAGGCTTTGCCTTCTATCTTTAGCAAAAAGAGCAGGTAATCCCTGCTCTTTTTGTTTTCTTCATCGAACCGCATCCATCATCCTGTCGTTTCAACTGCTTTTGGCATCCTTGTATTGCCATATTTTTTAATAAATATGGCAATAAACTATTGATTCTTAGCTTGCCATATGTTATAATGTATGACAAGGAGGTGATTGAATTGCCAATCGTAAAGTACAAAAACCAGTCGGGCGTGACTTACGCCTACGAGCAAACTTCATCATACGATTCAGAACGGAAGCAATCCAGGCCTGTCCGGAAATATCTGGGACGTGTGGATCCGGAAACAGGGGAGATCATTCCGACCACCGGGAAACGCGGCCGGCCGCCCAGAAAACCAGCTGAAAGCAGACCGGAAGGCCAGGAGCCTGATTACAAGACGCTCTTCGAAGAGAAATGTCTGGAGCTGGAACGCCTTCAAAAAGAACTTGTAAATACGAAGGAAACGAATGATCAGCTGTCATTACAGGTCAGGGAACTGAAACAGGTAATTGTGGCAGTACGCGACAGGATCGCTTCGATCAAACACTTGTAACCATCCTTTCCATGAATAACCGTCATGCCATCACGTTTTGATGAGCATGCTTACGTATACCGGTAAAACAATCCTCAGTAAGGAGCGAGTTGACGTCATGCGCAGGAAAACCAAAAGAGCTACACAGGAAGAGATCCAGGCGTTTGAAAACAGCATGCACCGCAGGACAGATGATGCGGACGGTTCATGTTCTCAGGGGGATCCCTACCTGTGCAACTTTACCTGGCTTGATGACACAGCCCTGTCCGCTCTGCCTTATGATCTGCTGCTTAAAACTGCCGCACAATACAGAGACATCATCATAGGGCTGCTGGAAGACCGGAAAGAATTGACCGGGGCCTTCCGGACGGTGCTGGAGCGGAACAACATCCTCATAACAGACGAGTTCGGGAAAAAAAGTGAAAAGCTTTCTGTTCTGTTAGGGGGCAGCCAGTCTGACAGTCGCGCGCCCCGGGATGAAGATATCGATGATGGAGAAGAAAGAAGCGCTTTTGGAGAAGACCCTGTCAAAAGTTTTGACCGTGATGCAGATAAAGCTAAAGATAAACAGGAGGAGCCGGAGGCCTGTACCGATACTTCCGGCAGTGGAAGCGAAGACGGCCACGGGCAGGATGATGGGGAAAAAGAAAAAAAGAAAGAGAAAAAGGCCAGGACATGGAAGCCTGTACGGTCGAAAGGCTGTCTGGAAAAACAGTGCAGGGATCTTCCTTCCATCCAAAAAGTCATCGAAATGACAGAGGAAGAACTGGAGAAAATTTTCGGGAAGGGCAACTACCGCCGTATGGAAGGCAATGACAAAGAGATCATTGAGTACGAGTACGTGCCGAGGACACTCTATGTCAGAAAAACCGTGCTGTGCGCTTATGAGGCGGTCAATAAAGAAGCAGACAGCGTCAAAAAGGAAATGACCGTTGCCAGGAACCCGGTCATGAGGCTGCGTCAGCACAGCAGGTCAACATCCTCCATATGGTCGCTTGTCCTGTCCCAGAGGTATTGTCTGCGTCTGCCATGGAAAAGGGTGGCTTCCGACCTGGAAAGGGACGGGCTTGCTCTTACCCCCCAGATGATGGAGGAAAACGCCCGCTTCTTTTATGGGATACTGGCTGCACTCATCCAGAGGATGTGGTACTGGCTTTTTCTTACCGGACATATCCAGATCGATGAGACACCGGTCCTGATGTATGACCAGCGGGAAAACATCCTCCGCCATTGCTATTTCTGGGTATTTACGGTCAGCGAACTGTATGATACCGACAAGCCGGTCACCATCTTTATATATGCGGCAGGCAAGGACACGGGGGTGCTGCGGCGATACCTTGTGGAAGACCACACATATACCGGGTATGCGACAACGGACGGGCATAACCCATACCACATCATCGAGGAGGAGACGGATGGTGCCGTCAGGAACACGGGCTGTCTCAACCATTTCCGTACAAAGCTGGCCAGGGTGCTGAAAGCCATACCGGGGCTGAAGCAGATGACGGAAGATCAGTTGAAGCAGATCCCTGCGTTCAATGTGCTTTCCAGCCTGCAGCTCGTATTCAGGAAAGAAAAGGAAACGAAAGGGATGACGGCCGGGGAACGGACTGAATTCCGGGCAAAGTA
>CACZQE010000117.1 GCA_902783205.1 uncultured Lachnospiraceae bacterium
CGCTGAAGAATTCGATTCCTCTGTCTTCGGGATCCGGATACATGTTTCCGGTCATGACGTATCTGCCTCCGTTGATAAATACCTCGGCGGACATTACATCCAGGAAGATTCTGAAAGAGATTTTATCCATGGAGCCTACCTGGCAAATCCTTACGTTGCAGTCTGCTTCCTTGCCTTTTAAGGGTATGCCGGACTTTGTCCGGTCAAAGGATACTGTGCCGTTTTCTTTGTCATAGGTGATCAGGGTCTCATGCTCAGTGCCTTTGAAAAGCTTTATTCCTGCTTTTGCAGCATCCTCCATGGAAATCTCTGCTATTAGTTCCAGGACATTTCCTTCTATACCCGGAATGCTCAGGCCATCAGGTCTGAGTTGCAGCTGATCTGCTTCCACTTTACCGGCCCTGCAGGCTTCTATTTCCCTGACAGGAATCTGATAAAGATGGCCGTCGTGGTAATCAAGTTCCCGGGGTAGAGTATAGGTTCCTACCCAGTTGCTGGATTCGGTCGGATAAGACCGGTCCCACATTTCCTTCCAGGCAATCAGGATCCGCCTGTGATCGGGTGTTTCCAGGGTCTGGGATGCGTATATGTCAAATCCGCTGTCCAGGTCTTCGATCTCGTCTATATGGAACTCTCCGTTTTCAAAGTTCAGCTGTCCTGTCATGTAGATGACAGAGTGAAGGTTCTGAAAACGATGGCCTATCTGGGGAAGATTCTGGGGACTGGCCAGAATAATTTCCTTGTCTCCCAGTTTAAAATAATCAGGGCATTCATAGACGCCGTTCAGTTCAAAGAAGGCCGGGTCAAGTTCTTCCTGTTCATGAAGGAGAACGCCGCAGAACTCCCAGTCTTTTAAATCCTTTGTTCTGAAGAGGACCAGGTTGCCTTTTCCGATGGCTCCTTCGTCTCCGCCAAGGACCTGGATGGTCTCGTCGTCTGACGGATTTACCTGGCCGGATACAGCTCCGGTCAGAGCGGTATTCACTCCCAGGGAGAAATTCAGGCTCACATCCGGACTCAAACCCCTGGACGGATTCAGGTCTCTTATGTCCATCGGGAAAATGTCTTTATAATAAGATGCTTCATCCTTTGTGTCATATTTTTTGATATTGTTGATCCTGTTCCGGTAGCTTTCCGGGTCGATCACACGGATCCCGGCCAGGCAGTAGTAGTATTCTCCCTTTCGGAAAAGCTTGGGGTCGCGGAAATCTCTGGGTGATACGATATCTTTGAGCATATCGGCTGTCAGGACCGGATTCTCGGAAAGCTTGGTAAAATGTACACCGTCATCCGACCATGCCAGGCACTGCCTCTGCAGTTCGGGCTGGGCTGCCGTGTACATGATCCAGAGTTTTCCGTCAATCTCAATGGAACTTCCGGAGCAGCAGCCGCAGATGGCTTCATAGGTCTGGTCCGGTGTCAGCGCCGTGGGAAGGAATTCCCATTTCACAAAGTCTTTGCTTACAAAGTGGCCCCAGTGCATGGGACCCCATTGGGGCTTATGGGGATAGTACTGGCAGAAAAGGTGGGCCTTTCCGTCATACCAGATCATACCGTTGGGATCGTTGGACCAGGCTTCCGGTATGTTGGCATGATAAACCTGTTTATAATTATTTTTACTTTTATTACTGTTCATATATCAGTTCTCCTCTGATACCTTCCGGCCGTCAGCCGGCGAAAAATAGCCAAGCCCCTCATCCGGGGGACTTGGCCTTATCTGCTGTATGGTATTCTCAACCCCGAAACGTAATCAGTCCTGGAAGTAGTAGCCTACGCCCCACTTGGTGTGGATATATACAGGTTCTCCGGGATTACGCTCGATTTTCTCTCTCAGACGACGAATATGTACATCCACTGTACGCACATCGCCCGGATAGTCATAGCCCCATACAATGTTGAGCAGGTTTTCTCTGCTGTATACCTTGTTGGGGTGGAAGGACAGAAGCTCTAAAAGGTCGTATTCTTTGGCGGTCAGCTTCACTTCGTTCTCATCGACGAATACTCTGCGGCTGTCGCAGTCGATCTTAAGGCCGTTCTTCTCGAATACCTTTTTCTCTTCTTCCTGTGCAGCTGCTTTTGCGCTTCTGCGCATAATAGCCTTGATCCTTGCCTTTACCTCAAGGATGTTGAAGGGCTTGGTCACGTAGTCATCCGCGCCGTACTCAAGGCCCAGGATCTTATCCATATCCTCACCCTTTGCCGTCAGCATAATGATCGGCATCATGGAGAATTCACGGATTCTCTGGCAAACCTCAAATCCGTCCATCTTCGGGAGCATGACATCGAGAAGGACTACATCGTACTCCGTCTTCTTTGCCAGTTCCAGTGCCTCTTCGCCGTCATAGGCGCAATCCACTTCCATGTCGTCCTGTGTTAAAGAAAACTTAATGCCTTTAACAATCAGTTTTTCATCATCGACTACCAGTACTTTCTTTGCCATAATACACCTCAGTCCACCGTTATTTGATCTTTTAGCTTATTGTAGATTCCGTCTCCGATTCCGGAGACATTTCTGATTTCATCTGTAGTCTTGAAAGAACCTTTTTCTTCCCGATACGCAATGATATCTGCCGCTCTGGATTCCCCGATGCCGGGCAGGACCATCAGCTCCTGCTGTGTTGCAGTGTTGATGTTGACCTTTCC
>CACZQE010000118.1 GCA_902783205.1 uncultured Lachnospiraceae bacterium
AATCCCAGCACGGAGACAGGGTTCCCATAACGGTCACGCCGAAACTGCATTCTGCCTTCCTCCTTTACCGATCATACAAATGTGTTCTCTGATTTATGAAGCTTCCTAATAATAGAGAAATCCTTTGATGTCTTCCACCAGATCATCGACGTCCATGTCATGTACTTCGGCCGCCTGTTCCAGTGTTTCCCTCTGTGCCGACGGGCAGCGGCTGCAGTGCATACCCATACTTGTGAGAATGTCTGCCATCTGAGGATCAAGGGCAAGCAGCTGGCCGATGGTCGTGTCTTTATTAATTCTTACCATTTTTAATATACCTCCCAACTCCAGTTTACTTTGTCGGTTTCATAAAATACCGCGTTTTCTTTCAGGATCGTGGTTTTTCCGTCCTTCACTTCCAGGATAGCTGCTGAACAGTTTGCCCCGAAGGGTGAAGACCAGAAATGACTGATATCCTGGCCCTGCAGCTGATAGATCAGCCCGTGGAGGATACCTCCGTGTCCTGCTACCATGACGTGCTCACGCTTTCCTTCCAGGGGAAGCACCTGCTCACGGTAGAATTCCATGACACGTTCGGAAACAGCATATAATGATTCGCCGTGGCGGGGAGCCCGGTATCGGGCCGGATCCTTGAACAGTCTCTGGATGCGGGGGTATCTGGGATCCCGCAGCATTCTCCTGGTCCTCCGCCCCTCATAGATGCCAAAGCAGATTTCCATCAGTCTGGGATCTCTGTTGATTTCAAGTCCCCTGTCACCCACAATTATCTGAGTTGTGACAAATGATCTTTTAAGGGGACTTGTGAAGACATGGTCAAAAGGAATGTCTTTCATTCCCTCAGCCGTAAGTCTGGCCTGTTCAATTCCCTCTTTTGATAAAGGGATATCAACCCTGCCCTGCAGCTTCCCTTTAGAGTTCCAGATCGTCTCTCCGTGACGAATCAGATATACTTTCATTTCCAATGCTCCTGTTATGTGAATTCCAAGCTGTTACTGAGGATGTATTACTCTTGTAAAAGAAATATAATTTTTGTTATATAAATAAATAACAATTTTTATTCTTGATTTTCTATAGTCCCTATGCTATAATGACAGTGTCATAATTTCCAAATCCGCCGATGGCGGGAAAGGGACCGGGTTGTGTGTTGCCTGGTCTTTTTCATTTGTCGGATAAATCCAGTCTCAAAGCAAAGACAGATGCGTGCTTGCACGCAAATCTGTCTTTGCTTTAGAGACGATAAGCGATATCGAGATGTAGTGCGTCAGCACGGAATCGAGATATTGCTTAGCACAGCGAAAGCGTTCACGCGCAGCTGTGCGTGGATTTATACATTTCCTGTTTACCGGCTTTGGCCGGCCTTTTTTTATTTTCTAGTGATTCGCCTCATATTTTTTGATCAGATCTCTGTTTGCCTTTTCATATTGATTGAGATAAGTCTCCTCATGGGCGTCAAAGTCTTCGGGTGAGATTGTACCGTTATACCAGTCCTTACTGTTGAAGTAATCCTGTAATCCCTGGTCTTTAAATCTTCTTCCGTGTCTTGCGTAAATTTCGTTACGGGCAAGTCTTAATTCTTCAGAAGACAGGCCTGCGAGGTCGCTCTCACTCAGATAAGTGCTGTCACTTCCGGGAAGGATGTAATCCGAACCGGTTGAATCTGATGAATCATCTGAACTGTCATCCCAGAAATCATCATCTGTTTCATCCGTATCATCATACTGATCTTCATATGTTTCAGCTTCTGTCGTTGTGTCATAGCCGAAGATGCTCTCCTCTTCCGTCTCAGCTTCCCTTGTAGTGTCAGCCGCTTCGGTGGTATCCTTCTTATCTCCTCCCGGTCCCGGAGGCTTTTTCCCTCCGAAAAGGATGATATAGATACTCACTATGATCACTATCACCGCGATCAGACAGACAGCCGCGATCAGCAGTTTCCCCCCGATTCCTTTCTTTTCATCTCCGTAATAAGGATCATAGGGATCTTCTCCGCCGGATTTGCCTCCTGCTCCAAATGACAGGGGCGGCGGTCCGCCGGCTCCGCGGGGAGGCGGGCCCGGAACATAGTCGGACGGTGGCGGTGCAGCTTCTCTTCCGGGTATAGGCCCTTGCCGGGCCGGGCCTTGCTGCGGACCCTGCTTTGGTCCCTGTACCGGGCCTTGCTGTGGTACCTGCTGCGGCCCTTGTTTTGGTCCCTGGGCAGGTCCTGCTGCCTGCAGGGGTTTTCCGCAGGATATACAGAAC
>CACZQE010000119.1 GCA_902783205.1 uncultured Lachnospiraceae bacterium
CATCGATTGTTCTTGTCTCCATGTCCTGATTCTTTCCATCCGACTCCGCATCTTTTCCATTTAGTCACACTCCTGATTTGTTTGCTCAGATTATCGGTATAACCATTATACCCTATCTTCAGGTTCTGTTAAATAAAAAAGACTCACCTGTATCGGAGAATGCTGTTTGAGTAAAAGGAGCGTTTTTGCAGTCCACTTCCTCAACCTGCATCACAGGATATAGGCGAGTCTTTTGTAATGAGTATTTTTTCTTCTGACTTATCTTTTTTTATGTCTCTTCTTGTAGTCCTCACGGATCGGTGCCAATGCTTCTCCCTCGTCAAAAATGCCTTTCATCTCGGATACAGATGCAGACCTTCTGACCTTGCTGACTACATCCGACATGACTCTGTAGTTGAGCTGTGTTCCTGCTGCGTCATGCTCGTAGTTCACTGCTCTGGAAGGGTCGATTCCCATTCTTCCCGCCTCTTTTGCCGCGTCGAGGTTTGCGCCGATGAAGAGGAATTCCCAGTTGTATTTATCTTTCTGTCTGTTGATCATGCGATTGACGTCCTCATAGCTGTAACTTCTGCTGGCATTTTCAAGTCCGTCTGTCATGATCATGAAGAGTGTTTTCTCCGGGACGTCCTCCGGACGGGCATATTTATGGATCATTCCGATGTGGTGGATGGCACCGCCGATGGCGTCGAGCAGGGCAGTGCAGCCTCTTACATAATACTGTTTCTCATTCATCTTCTCTACTTTGCCAATGTCCATACGGTCGTAGAGAACTTCCATGTGGTGATCAAATAAAACAACAGATACGAGGGCTTCTCCCTCTTCTTTTCTCTGTTTATCAATCATGCTGTTGAAGCCGCCAATGGTGTCTGCCTCCAGGCCTGCCATGGAGCCGCTGCGATCAAGAATCATTACCAGTTCTGTACATCCTTTTTTCATATTCATTTCCTCCCTTTCTTTGATGGTCCTATCATACCCCCTTCCGAACAGAAAATGGTCGCCTGCGGGGCGACAAAAAAGCCTCTGCCGGCTAGGCCAGCAGAGGTTGGTCATACTCAAACAATATGGCGTTGATCTCATATATATCGTATATCTTTTTCTGTATACAGTATTCCACGATCAGATCGAAGGGACTGCTGGGGGAAAATGCCATGCCCGCCCGTCCTATCAGATCCTGCGTTTCTTTCAGATCCAGCTCCAGGGCTACCGCCAGGGCCAGGGCTGTTCTCTTTTTCGGGCTGTAGTCCGGCTTGCAGCGGATCTTGGAAAAGAGCTTCCGGTCCATGTTGGCTTTTTTGTAGACTTCCACATCGGTAAGTCCTCTTTCATCGATCAGGTGAAGCAGTCGCTCCTGAAAGCTTTCACCGACCTGACTGACCAGGTGGTCCAGGTTGAGGGATGGGTATGGAGCCGCCGCTTCCTCCGTGACAGACGTGATGTCTTCCGGGGCCGGCCCATGGGGCGCATGTTCTGACGCAGCCGGTTTCGACGGGCTTTCGAAGATTTTTCTTCGCTTTCTCCTGCTGCTCTCTGCCGGCGCATGGCCGACAATGTTGTCATGGAAGGGCCTCCGCCGGGCTTCCGGCAAGACAGACTCCCGGTAATGATCCTCCACGTAGTGGTCGTCTATATACTGGCGGACATCACTGATCAGACGCCCTGACAGTTCAAAGGAACTCTTGTCATAGACCACCAGAATCACATCCATATCGTGGCTCTCAAGAAATCTGCCGATCTCATCGAGGGCTGTCCTGAGGGCTCTGTCCCTGGGATATCCGTAAATGCCGGATGAAATCAGGGGAAAGGCAATGCTTTCAGCAGACAGCTGATCCGCCAGAAGAAGGGATTTCCGATAGCAGGAGGCCAGCTTTTCCTCCTCGCCCCGGTCACCGCCTTCCCAAACCGGGCCTACCGTGTGGATAATGTATTTTGCCGGCAGTTCAAAGGCTTTTGTGACCACGGCTTCTCCCGTACCGATTTTCCCGATCATGCGGCGTTCTTCCAGCAGCTTCTCCCGGCCGGCAGCCTCATAGATGGCGTAATCCGCGCCTCCTCCCTGCACGGGTTCCGGATTGGCACTGTTGACGATTATATCAGCCTTTACTTTTGTTATATCATTTCTGATGATCCTGAATGGCATATATCTGCCTCCTCTGCAGAAAGAAGGGGAGCTTATTTCCGGTCAAAGCGGATTCGTACGATCGTGTATAAAATGTCCTCTTCCTGCTCATAGTACTTAAAACGGATGGGCTTAAATCCCTTTTTGGCCATCTTTCCGAAATCTGTTCTTCCGGCCGAATACCACAGCATTTTCCCTTCCGGGTCCCTCCCGGCAAAGACTGCCGTGTGGGGAGCGTAGCCGTTGATCTCCATCCCGCAGATATCTCCCGGCTCCAGCATGGATGCTTCTGTGATCGGGCAGGCCGGATGGTAGACCCGGAAATGTTCCTTGTCCTTTTTGATATAATCATAGCCTGCGCCATGTCCTTCATCATTGAACCAGAATGTCTTTCCCTCCGGCAGGAGTCCCATTTCCTGCAGGGTCCACGAGACAAAGAGAGCACAGTTGAATTCGTCTGCCTCATCCAGAGTGGCGGCGCCGGCGCTGCCGCTGTAGGGGAGATCCAGAGCTACAATGGTCTCTCCCATATCAACCAGGGCATCAAAAAAGACTTCCGGCGTCAGTTCTTCTTTCTCTTCAGTCGTCTTTTCTGCGGCTTTCTCCCGGGTGTTCTTTTCCGGGGCCTGCAGCTTTCTTCTTTTCCTGCTGTTCCTGAGTCTGACGGAACGATGTCTGGGAACTATAAGCTGTTCCGGTCCGCTGCAGCTTCCTGCCATGTAGGACAGGCATATGATCATTACCGCCATGACAGTCATTGCTATTATAAGTCTTCTGTTCATGGATCAACCTCAAATGTCCGGACCATTGCCGGCTTTCCCTGCTGTCTTTTTTCTGTCTTCGTGTTTCTGCTGTCTATAATAGTAGCGACTTGGCTCCCCTGTGTCAATCCTGCGGCATGCACACATTCTCCGGTCTTATGACGCAAAAAAGGCGCCGCAGTTACGATTCGCCCTTCTTTACAGAATAGGGGAAACCCTTACTGCGGCGCTGCTCTGTCATCCGCCTTTTTTATCCGGCGGACTATTTCAGCAGGTCAAGATATGAGATTACCTTTTTGTCTGTCAGTTTTTCCTGAAGTACCTTCAGCGCTGCCGGCTCAAATACTATAACCTGGGGCGCGCTGCATTTTCTGATCTCGTTCAGTCCGTCTTCCTCGATGGCTTCAAGTATTTTCGGATCCATTCCGAAAATCTCATATTCCGCTCCTACCGGTTTCTGCCAGATGGTCAGCCGGTTGGCACGGTGATCCGAAAAGAGGAGGGGGATGAATTCCGGCGACCGCCGGTCAATCTGCTCCTCGCTGTTGGGGATCAGTCCGTTCAGAAGATCCGCATTACACAGATAACGCAGGTTAAAACTTCCTCCGTAGACATAGGAATACTCTTCCGGCACCACGCGCTCCATCAGCTCAGGGAGATATACCACCTCAAAAGCAGGCTCTATCCCAAGCTTTGCCGCAAATGTGGTCAGCAGATACTTTGCCTGTGCGCTGACGGTCAGCACCTTCTTTGCGCCGGTCTTTTCCAGTTCTTCCACAAGTCCTTTAAGATGGCCGGTTCCCTCTTCCACCAGGCCGTATGCGAAATACTCGAATCCCGCAAAGTACGGCCGGGCTTCATTTACAAAAGCGATTTCTCTCTTCCGGAGCCACTCTGCCAGTGTCTGCGCACCTGCGGCAAAGGCGTCCGCGCTGATGTCATCAAGGAAGATAGCCATGTCACCGGCCGGGTCGGTCGGGAGGTCCCAGGCGGGTGCTTTTCTTAAATGTCCTCCTCCCTCCCGGATCGCTTTGGTAAATGCGTTGACAGCCTCTGGCTTATAGCCTTTTTCCATGAGCATCTTTCTGCAGAGGATAAAGACATCGGTGCAGTCTTCGGGATTTTCCCGGAAGTTCTGCCACCTTTCTCCCTGACGTGAAAGAATGCAGGAGTAGACCAGATCACCGATAAAGTCATTTACAGCCAGTTCTCCTTTATATACCGCTCTGGCCAGCTGCAGTTTGCGGGAAGGGTAGTCGTGCATTTTCCGTGTGGCAAGATATTCAGGGTCATAGCACACCGCCTGGTCCATATGAATCACCTGATGGTTCAGCTGCTCTTCATAATTCTCTAATGTGTATTTTTTCATAATCCAAGCACCCCTTTATTGACCAGACCTTTGGGATCCAGTGCGTCCTTTATCTTTTGCATCACTTCCATGCCGGCTTCGCCATGCTCATAAACCAGATAGTCTGCCTTGGCTTTTCCGCTGCCATGGTGGTGAGACACATTTCCGCCGTTTGCCAGACTTGTCCTGATGGCCAGGTCCAGGCATTCCCGGTAACGTTTTTCACCATCGTAATCATCCCCCTCTGTCAGAGAATGGAAAATTACATATACGGAAGCGCCGGTATGATAGACGTGGGAGAAATGGCAGTCAACGCTGTAGCACAGGGGCTCCAGGGCTTTGCGCATCTCTCGCCATACATCCAGGATGCGGTCCCAGGGTGCCGCCACTTCTATGGCGTCGGCTGTACCACCGCGGATGGCATCGTGATCCAGCATCTTCTTGGTGGAAAAGCGGGTCGCAAACCAGTCGTCCCCCGGTTTTGTTCCCTTCCATGAGCCCTGGTTTTCCTCACAGTACTTTCTGACTGTGCGGACCTCCAGATCCACCATCTCCTCCAGGCCTTCATAGCCGAAGACTACAAAGACGTGCCCTTTTTCAAATCCATATTTATCGATCTTGGGTACCGCTTCTTCCTCATCATAGACACGGACGACCGCGGGAAGGATGCCGTGCTGAACAAACTGGCGCACCGCTTCCATGGCCTGCTCCGTCGAGGGGAAGGTATAGGCCTCAAAATATCTCTTTTCCGGCATGGGATGGATTTTCATTTCCACTTTGGTCACAATGCCGTAGACACCCTCCGCTCCCAGGAAGAGCTGGTCAAGTTCGGGGCCTGTGGATGCTTTGGGACATTTGTGGGTCTGTACTATATGGCCGTTGGGCAGAACGACCTCCAGGGAGTTTACAATATCATCCATTTTTCCGTATTTTGTGGAAAATGTACCGATCGCCCTGGTGGATACCATCCCGCCCAGCACCGCGCTCTGGAAGGACTGGGGATAGTGGCCGCAGGTGAATCCTGCCTCATTGAGGCGGTTTTCAAACTCCGCGCCTGAAAGTCCCGCGCCGCCGGTGGCTGTGCAGTTGACAGGATTGATCTCGAAATCCCGCAGCCGCTTCACATCAACCATTACTTCTTCATTTTCCGGAATCGAACCTCCTACGATGCCTGAACCGCCGCCAAAGGGAATTATGCCGATACCGTTTTTTTCAGACAGACGCATAATCCCGCTGACATCTTCGGTTGTTCCGGGTACCAGGATCAGGGAGGGAAGGTATTTGTAGGGTCCCTGAAGGATCCACTTATACTCTACCGGATAGCAGCCGTGAGCATAAATCAGACGATCTTCTTCACGGTCCATGATCTCTATCCCCGGATACTGTTCTGTAAGCTCCTGTAAAAAAGAGCTGAGATCCTGTCTGTTCATCTTATTCCCTCGCTTTCATGCTTTTCGCGGCGATGATATCCACACCGGTTCCCATGATGTCGGAGACGATTACATCTCCCGCTTTCACCGGGGCAGTCACACTGAGATCATAAAGAGCGTCAAGGCAGTCCCTGAATACCTTCCTGCTGATCTCCTCCGTGCTTACCACCGGCAGCAGATTATAGATACCGTTCTTTAATGATACTGTGGTCGTCAGCACTCTCCTTGGATCTTTGTATTCATTGATGGCATATTTTTCTCCGTTTTTGCAGGAGAATCCTTCTGTCTCCATCCGTCCGTCATCGTGAACAGTCAGTGTTCCGACACAGCTTTTGGGACAGACAATGCAGGTGTATTCCTTTCGTTCCATGCTTATCCCTCCATTCCTATCGTCAGATCACTGTCAGGCTCCAGCTTATCTCGCTTTAATACCTCACTGACCATTTCCGGCGGCTTAACCACCTGATGCTTTCTGATAACGGTCTTCTTCCCATTCTGGCTGAGCACTGCCGTGACATCCTCATCGGGTTTTTTCACTCTCATAAAGAGATGGATATCTTCATTTTCCGTATCTTTCCTGATCTTCTGGGGGAAGACAAATGATACATTTTCGCCCGGAAGGACAGATACGGTTTCTGCCGGTGTCGGTCCTTCTTTTACAAAGCGGGCTGCGCCCCGGGCGGCGATCTCTCCGGTCAGGGACACATAATCCACCAGGTCAAAGACAGTCGCCACATTGCCGGCCGCAAAGATGCCGGGTATGGATGTCATCATCTCATCGTTGACTACCGGGCCCTTTGTTACCGGGCTGATCTCAATTCCCGCGGATTCCGAAAGCTCGTTTTCCGGGATCAGTCCTACTGAGAGTACCAGAAGATCACAGGGAATCTCCCGCTCGGTACCGGGAATAGGTTTTAAATTCTCATCCACCCTGGCCACGGTCACGCCGCTGATCTTTTTCTTTCCGTGTATCCGGGTCACCGTTGTCCCCAGATGCAGGGGGATGTCATAATCATGAAGGCACTGGACAATGTTCCGGGTCAGGCCGTTCTGATGATGCATGATCTCATAAACACCTTCCACGGAAATGCCTTCCAGAGTCATCCTCCTGGCCATGATCAGGCCGATATCGCCGGATCCCAGGATGACAGCCTTCTTTCCGGGCAGATAGCCTTCCATGTTAATGTAGCGCTGTACCGCGCCGGCAGTCAGTACGCCGGCCGGTCTTGATCCGTAGATCATGACCTGGGACCGGGTTCTCTCCCTGCAGCCCATGGCAAGGATAATACTTCCGGCTGTAATCTCCACGATACCGTACTCGGCATTTGCCGCGTAGATCACTCTGTCTTCGGTCAGCTCCAGGACCATGGTATCCAGCATGGTAGTGATGCCCCGCGCCTCTACTTCGTCAATGAAGTGCTGGGCATACTGGCCGCCTGTCATACGCTTTTTAAAACGCTGCAGACCGAAGCCGTCATGAATGCACTGCTGCAGGATGCCGCCCAGTGTTTTGTCTCTCTCTATGATCAGTGTGTCAAGGCCCTGTTTGTCCGCTTCTATTGCCGCAGCCAGTCCTGCAG
>CACZQE010000120.1 GCA_902783205.1 uncultured Lachnospiraceae bacterium
CTGGACCTGCTCAGATAGCCTGCCGCCTCCAGTTTTTTAAGGAGAGGGGTTACCGTTCCGTTATCCAGATAAAGCATCCGGCAGAGGGCGCCGACTGTCATCTTTTTCTCCTGCCAGAGAACCAGAAGGACCAGGTACTGGGTATAAGTCAGACCCAGTTCTTTCAGGTAAGGGTGATAAAGGTTCACAACCTTGCGGGCACAGGCATAGAGGGGAAAGCAAAGCTGATTTTCCAGAAGAAGCTCTGTATCCTGTCTCTGCCTGTCAGTCATCTTTCTTCTCCCCGGCTTTTGCTTCCTTGCGCTTTTTCGCCGCTTCTTTCCTCTTCTTTGCAGCCAGATAGGACACTGCGGAAAGTGCAGCCACATTTCCTTCTCCGGCAGACTTGATATACTGGTAGGGAAGACCTGTTATATCTCCGCAGGCAAAGCATCCGGGGATGCTGGTCTCCATCTTACGGTTGACCACTACATGGCTGCCGTCCACCTCAAGGCCCGGAACCAGCTGGCCCGGAGAGACACTCTCCCTGAGGATAAAGACGCCGTCAACCGTAAATTCACTCTGGTCCGTGACCAGAACCCGTCTGTCCTCATCCTGGAAGATCTTTTCCGGTTTCTCCCTGACCACACTGATCTTGTCTGACACGTTCACATCGCCCTTATAAGTGGGTATGTAGAAAACTTTGTCGGCCACTTCGGCAAGAAAGTCTGCTTCCTCTTCCTCCCGGGGACTGGACCCTACCACAACTGCTGTCTTTCCACGGTAGAGCGGGGCATCACAGGTTGCGCAGTAGCTGACGCCCCTGCCAAGAAATTCTTCTTCGCCGGGATACATTTTGCCCTGCATTACACCGGTGGCCAGAATCACCGTATCGGCCTCGTACATCTGGTCTGCAGACTGGAGAGCAAAATAATCGCCCATGGCATAAACCGCATTGATCTTGTCTTCCGTGATCTCGATTTCCAGATCCCTGATATGCTTTTCAAAAGCTTCGGCAAGATCCTTGCCGGAAATGTCCGGAAGTCCCAGATAGTTCTGAATCCGCTCCGCCTTTTTTACCTTAAGGCTGAAATCTTTATTTCCGAAAAATATAATCTTCTTGTTTCTTATGGTTGCTGTCACGGCTGCCGAAAGGCCTGCCGGCCCGCTGCCTATTATCGCGATATCGTATCGTTCCATAATCATCACCCCATCAGGTCTGCTACAAATTTGTCTACCTTCTTCATGTCTGCCGTAGGCTCAAAACGTGCTGCGACATTTCCTTCTCTGTCTATGATAAACTTTGTGAAATTCCACTTGATATCCGGATTGGACTTGTAATTCTTGTCTGCCTTTTTCAGCATAGCTGACATAGCCAGGGCCATGGGGCCTTTTCCGAATCCTTCAAATCCCTTGCAGCTCTTCAGGTAGTCATAGAGCGGAAGGGCATTTTCACCGTTCACATCCGACTTCTTCATCTGGGGGAACTGTGTATTATAGTTGAGAGTACAGAACTCATGGATCTCTTCATCTGTTCCCGGAGTCTGTCCTGCAAACTGGTTACAGGGGATGTCGATTACTTCAAATCCCTGATCGTGATACTTCTCATACATCAGCTCAATGTTCTTGTACTGGGGCGTGAATCCGCAGCCTGTCGCCGTATTGACGATCATGACCACCTTTCCTCTGTAGTCCTCTAAAGATACTTCTCCGCCTTCCGGTGTCGGTACGCTGTAATCATAAATGCTCATTATTATTTCCTCCTTATTCAATAAGTATATGTGCCTGCCGGCCCGGCAGGATACCTCATTTCTATTTGATTCGATTATATTTTATCAAATATAATTTCTCCTGTCAAGCAGAAAAAAAAGCCTCCGGCTGCCTTTGCCGGCAGCCGGAGCTTCTGTCCTGTGATTTCCACATTTCCCCTCTTATCCACATACTTATCCACATTATCCACACGGTTTTTCATCTTTTTTTGCAAAAAAACCGCCATTTTATCGGATTTTTACGGATTCGGCCTCCGCCGAAAGCTCAAATAGATGCTTTTGAATCTGTCTTTCTTTCTCAAAAAGTATTCAAATAATCATATGAGTGATCTGATTCCAGGGATTCTTTTCAGGCACAAAGTCACAGCAAAACTGCTTAAGTAAATTATCAGAACCCATATAATGCAGGCAGGCAAGCTATGATGCATTGCCGAAACAAGTGCCTCGTAAATAAACATCAATTCTTCGCGCAAGGCTTTCTCGCACAGCATGATTCCAAATGCACATTGGCCAAAGCACAGTATTATTTTTTTCACTTTGTCCGAGAAATGATGCTCTTGAAAAAGGAACCGCACAAAATAGAAAACGGCAAATGTCGGTAAACAGATCAGATTTTTATAGAAGGTTTGTGCCTTGCCCTCTTTAACAATACCGGTCAGGATCATTTTGTATTGAGTCATGCAGCATGTAATTACGATTGCGATAAATCCTGCCGCAAGCCACTTTAACACTCCCTTTTTTGTTATCTCCTGTTCCGTCAGAAGATGATCAAAATAGTATCCGCCAAAGAGGCATAGTACGGCTTGTGAAAAAACATTGTTTGTCACATACCTGTTCAGTGAATGTATCTTCAAGTCTGTGTTGAACGGCAACCCGATTTTAGCAGGAAACGTTGAGGCGAGATATTCCAAAATCGGGAGGGCTCCCCGGAAAAAGAGAACTAATAAAAAAAGATAATAGAAATAATTCCTTGGCATAACTTTGACCAGTTTCCTGAAAAAGGGGAGAACAAGCAGTATACCGATATAGGCATATATAAACCAGAAAGCTGTCGCAAACCTATCTGTATACAATTTAACGAAAAAATAACTTATTAAGCCCGGGCCGATTTGTCGAGGCTCCTTCACAAGTTCTCTGATGAAATAGGCAAAAGAAAAAATAACAAGGACAAGAATCATCCTCAGCACACGATGAAGATAAACTTGTTTTATACTTTCATCTTTTGGAAGAAGCAATGCCCCTGAGATCATCCAATACAGAGGAACCGCCATTGTACAAGCGACTGAAATGAAACAGTAGAAAGGAAAAAAGACGGAATCGTTTGCAATACTAAAGAGGAAAAAGCCTTTTGTGCCTGTATGATTAAAGATGACCAGAAGCATAGAAAATGCGCGAATCAACTCTAAGTATATTTTCTTATCCTTAGCAGGTTGAGTATTTTCTGTCACTTTATAATGTGGTAAAATACCTTTTGTCTGTCTGTCAAATTGCGCAGTTGGCATTTCTTTTTGTCAACTCCTTTATTCTGCTTAATGGTAAGTCATACTTTTTATATTATGATACCATATCCCCATGGCCTTCTCAATACGGTATCATACCGGGCATAAAGAAACGGCGAAAACCCTTGAAGATCAAGCATTTCCGCCGTTTAGAACAAACCCTCTCTCAGAAAAGAGGTGTCCTCACCTGATATATATCGCTGTAATCCCGGGCGTAAAGCCGGAATCCGTCTATTCTGATGAAGGGTCTTACCCTGATTTCGTAAGTCGTGCACCGGCTGACATCGATCATTGAGCTGGTTCCGAAGAAGTTATCAAGGTTCTTGACATTCCACCTTTTCGCTCCCTTTTTCCTCCAGGTCAGTTCATATCCTCCGGCTCCCTTCACGCTCTTCCAGCTGAC
>CACZQE010000121.1 GCA_902783205.1 uncultured Lachnospiraceae bacterium
AGTTGCCTGTGATGGATACATCAACATTCTCTTTCCACATGATCGCAACGCCTTCCTGAACATCGTTGGCGCCGTAGCAGTTGACTTTTGCTCTGGGGTTCTCCGGATCCTTAGAGTAGCATTTACGGAAAACTTCTTTGACTTCGCCTGAGAAATAATCATATTCTGTCTCAACGTAGGTAAAGCCGTTGATTCTGGAAATGATCAGGGCAGCGTCTTTTCCGAGACCGTTCAGGATAACGCGGAGCGGTTTCTGACGAACTTTGTTGGCGTTGAGCGCGATCTTGATAGCACCTTCTGCTGCTGCAAAGGACTCATGTCCTGCAAGGAATGCAAAACATTCAGTCTCTTCATCAAGAAGCATAGCTCCCAGGTTACCATGTCCGATACCTACCTGACGCTGATCAGCTACAGAGCCGGGGATACAGAATGCCTGAAGGCCTACTCCAATCCATTTTGCAGCTTCTGCCGCATTCTTTGCGCCTTCCTTCATTGCAATGGCTGCGCCGAGCTCGTAAGCCCATTTTACATTTTCAAAACAGATCGGCTGTGTGCTTTCTACGATGCTGTATGCATCCACACCTTTACCGTTGGTATATGCTTTCACTTCCTCAAAATTTGCGAAGCCGTACTTGTCAAGAACGGGCTGCAGCTGAGGCATACGTCCTTCATAATTTTCAAACAAAGCCATTTGCTACACCTCCTTCTTATTCTTTACGCGGGTCAATCCATTTGACCGCGCCGTCTTCCTCTGTGAAGCGTCCGTATGTACCGAGATTCTTCTTGTATGCTTCATCGGCACTCATACCGCCTTTGATTGCATCCATCATCTTACCGAGGCTGACAAACTGATAGCCGCAAACCTGATCATCCTTATCAAGCGCCATCTTGACAACATAACCTTCTGTCATCTCCAGATAACGGGTACCCTTCTGAGCGGTTCCGTACATCGTACCAACCATGGAACGCAGACCTTTTCCGAGATCCTCGAGGCCGGCTCCCACACGCAGACCGTTCTCTGAAAATGCGGACTGGGTACGGCCGTATACGATCTGAAGGAAAAGCTCACGCATTGCCGTATTAATGGCATCGCATACAAGGTCAGTGTTCAGTGCTTCAAGGAGAGTTTTTCCGGGAAGGATTTCACTTGCCATTGCTGCGGAATGAGTCATACCTGAGCATCCGATTGTCTCTATAAGAGCTTCCTGGATGATGCCGTCTTTTACATTAAGACTCAGCTTGCAAGCTCCCTGCTGCGGAGCACACCAGCCAATACCATGCGTATAGCCGGAGATGTCCTTGATTTCTTTTGCCTGTACCCATTTTCCCTCTTCGGGAATCGGCGCCGGCCCATGATTTGGTCCTTTAGCGACACAGATCATGTCTTCCACTTCTTTTGTAAATTGCATATGATCCTTATACCTCCTCTATGTAAAAAATGCTGTACTTGTATCATTTCTAATTTACCACATTATTGCATGAACCTACAACTTTTTTATGTGTTATTTATACGTTAAATGTAATACTGTCCGATATTTTATTCCCCTTTATTATTCTTACCCTTAATGATTCTTGCATTTACACATCGCTCGGTAATATAGTCCCAGACAAAATCATATGCTTCATCCGAAACATATACCATCAGATACTGAAAAAATGTGTTTACCCATATCAGATTATCTTTTCTTTTACCTTTTACTGATCTTACTTTTGAAAAATCAGCGTAATAGGAATTCGGACTTACAGCCATGCCTGCTCCCGCAAGGGTTCCCCCGGCATTGCCTCCTGCCGCGCTTGCTGCTGCCGAAGCTGCTGCTATGGTCCGTGTTATCTGTGCCTGGTCCGTCGTCTGGGAAAATGTGAGACCTTGGTCATTCATCTCATAAATGAGCATATAGGCCCCTTTATATAACTTATCTACCAGCCAGAGTGAAAACCGGACGATTCCCATCACAGCGACAAAAACAAGACCTATAATACCCAGTACAGGAAGGATCGCAACCCTTTCTCCTGCCAGAAATAACATAACAACTAAAATAAGCGCGAATGAAATCGTGGTGGTCTTCACCAAAAAGGTAAACATAGACCGGTTCCGGCTCATTTTCATACAGTAGATCCAGTCATAAGTTCCGTCTTTTTCCTGAAACACAGTATTAATACCCAGCTCAGCTGCCTGCTCAGAAGTCAATGAGCCAAAGTCGATATTTTCGATGTTTTTGATATCCATGCCTGATACTCCTTTAAGTATTTCTTTTTTTTAATATATCACAGATTCAATTTGCTTAGATGAAAATATTTCACGATTCGTGAATACAGCGGACAAGATTATCCCTGTATACTGGTTTAAGCATGTCACGCCCTCAATTCGCAAAATTTACAAGCCCTTATATAGAACACGATATTCTTCACAGATTCCCGAAAAAGGGGATAGAAAGGGCTGGTAATTATGGACAGAACAAGAAAGATTACACCGGAAATCATAGGAGCAAATATCCGCAGGCTCCGTACAGACTGCGGGGAGACCCAGCAGCAGCTGGCAGGCTTCCTGGGATACGGGGTCAGCACGGTGGCCAACTATGAAAGCGGATACCGGCTCCCGGACCTTGTCACCTTCCTCCGGATTGCCTTTCATTATAAGGCATCCCTGGAAGATTTTGTTGCCGATATTGAATTCCGGGATGAAAATGTTCACGATTCGTGAATACAGAAGACCGGTTTATCCTTGTATACTAATAAAAAAGGAAAGAAGGATGATGTCATGATGAGGAAATCTGTAAGTATATTTGCTGCTGCTGTTCTGATCATCTGTTTGGCCGGATGCGGCGGCAGGACCGGCAATGCGGCACCCGGTGCAGAAACTGCAGCAGCTTCAGCCGGAGAAGCCACCACAGAACAGCTGACTTATGAGGAAGTGTATTCCAATATTGAAGCCTATGTCAACGATGCTTTTGAGAATGTCTCCACTAAGACCCTTAAGCATGATGAGGACGGGAATATCCTGTTATACATTGCCGTCTCTGACGGGACAGAAACCGCAAAATCTGCAAAGGAAGGCGATGCCGACAGTATGGAGTCATGGCAGGCAATGGCGGACAGCTTTACCGTCCTCGGGGCAAAAGTCCACGACTATCTGGACAAACACGGTTACGGGGACAGATACTTCGCTGCAGGCCTGGCCAATGAACAGAACACGGACCGTTATCTGCTGCTGAGCAAAAATGATACGATTGTTTATGATATTGTAAACGGAATCGGCGTAAAGGAAGGGGACGAAGATTCTCTGGACGATACATTCAAAGAAGGTGACACATTCAAAGTCGGAAATCTCGAGATTACCATGACAAAGAAAAAGCTTGGATATGAACCCGATGACCCCTATGGATTCCATGAACTTCCGGACGGGTATGAATATCTGAAATGCGAATGGACCTATAAAAATACGGGAGAGTCCGAAACATACTGCAGTGTGTATGATTTCAAATGCTACGCTGACGACAAGGAGTGTGAACAGGAATATTTCGATGCGGATTTCATCAATACCAATCTGGGCAGCGGAAGAAATGTGGACTTTAAAACCTTCTACAAAGTGCCAAAAAAAGCAAAATCAATCGAACTGGAATACACAACCCTTCTCGGAGGAAAAAAAGCAATAGTCAAAGTCAAGTGATGACAGTAAAGGGGCCGGCCATTTGCGAAAACGCAGATGACCGGCTCTTTTACATTTATAAGATCAGCTGCCTGAACACAGAATCTTTTCAAGCACAGCGGCAAAAGTCTCAAGCCCTTCTTTGTCCTCCCGGCTGAAACGATTTTTAACCGGACTGTCTATATCCAGTACCGCGATCACTTCCCCGGCCTTATGAACCGGAATCACGATCTCTGATCTGGAGGCGGCATCGCAGGCAATGTGTCCCGGAAACTCATGAACATCCGGTACCACTTGTGTACAATCCTGATCCCAGGCAGTGCCGCACACCCCCTGACCTTTCTTAATACGTATACAGGCCACATTTCCCTGAAAAGGTCCCAGCAGCAATTCTCCCTTCTTCACAATATAGAAGCCGCACCAGTTGACCTCCGGCATTGCATGATAGAGCATTGCAGATGCATTTGCCATAAGAGGGACCATGTCCGGCGATTCTTCTGAAAGCGCTTTGATCTGTTCACAAAGCAGTCTGTATTCTGTCACTCTGTTCTCCTCCCTTTATTAGTGTCCATCATTATAAAAATCCTTTATTTAAATATATCATAGTCCCCCTTTCCGTAAAAGCAAGGTCATGTTCCGGGGTGTTTGAACCGGTGTAAAAACTGATGGTAAACATTTTTAATGTATTGTATATTTAATATATTGTATATTAGAAAAGGACTTTGATTCAGATGAAGATTCTGGTAAGCGCCTGCCTGATGGGCGAAAACTGTAAATACAACGGAAAAAACAACCGGAACAAAAATGTTCTGAAACTGATGGAAAATCATGAGTTGATCCCGGTCTGCCCGGAGCAGCTGGGCGGACTTCCGACACCACGGCTGCCTTCGGAAATCTGCAACGGCATCGTCACAGCCAGGGATGGCCGGATCGTGGATACGGAGTTCCGAAAAGGTGCAGCAAAATGTCTGGAAATCGCCGTGCGCGAACAGCCGGATCTGATCATACTGCAGTCGCGCAGCCCCAGCTGCGGGGTAAAGCAGCGCTATGACGGCACATTTTCCGGAAAACTTACGGATGGAGCCGGCGTGACAGCCCGGCTTCTGATGGAGAAGGGATTCCGGTGCATCGATGTGGAAGATCTGAGTGAGGTGATCCTGTGAGAATCCTTGTAATTCCTGACGTACATCTGAAACCCCGGATGTTTGACCGGGCATCGGAGCTGCTGGAAGAAAACAAGGCGGACAGAGCAGTCTGCCTGATGGATATTGCGGATGACTGGCATCAGCAGTTCAATCTGGACCTCTACATCCGGACCTACGATGCGGCGATCGCCTTTGCCGGAAAGTATCCGGACACGCTCTGGTGCTACGGAAATCACGATGTCTGCTATCTCTGGAATCAGAGAGAATCAGGGTATTCCAAAATGGCGCCCTGGACAGTCTGCGAAAAACTGCGCCTCTTAAAGGAGACCCTGCCCGATGAAGGGCAGCTGGCCTATATTCACCGGATTGATCATGTCCTTTTCTCGCATGCCGGCCTGGCAGATGAATTTGTCCGCAGTCATGTTCCTGCGGACAAATACGATGATGTTGATTCTGTTATTGAAACAATCAATGGTTTCGAATGCGGACAGATGTGGCAGGATCTGTCACCAATCTGGCTCCGGCCGCAGTACTACAGAGGAAAGCTCTACAAGTCTGAAGAGTTCCTGCAGCTGGCAGGACATACACCGGTTGAAAGGATTACCCGCCAGGGGAGCCTGGTCTCCTGCGATGTGTTCTCAACCTACAATACAGGGGAAGTGATCGGGACACAGGAATTCCCGGTGATCGATACGGTCAGCCGGGAATGTCAGGGTTTCCGATAATCGATATTTCCTTTTCTGCATCTTTTAAAATGGCCTCGACATCGGCACCGTCGATGTCGAGCCCTGCCGCCCTGATCAGCCGGACGTCAGAAATGCCATAATAATTCTGTGCCAGCGCCTTTACATATCCAAAGCCGAATTCTTCCGGCATATAGTACCCCCCTGCCGTAGTAACAAAAAAGAGCCTCTCAGCCTTGCAAAGACCGACCGGAATCCCTTCTTCCGTGTATCTGAAGGTGATTCCGACCACATTGATCTGCTCAAGATACTGCTTCAGGGAAGCAGGAAAAGACAAATCCCAGTATGGGGCAGCAATCACTATGGTTTCTGCCTGAGCAAAATTACGCGCAGGCTCGAACATAGTATTCTCGTAATCGCCGGCGGAGATAAGCCGGTCCCGCATATCGAGAAAGCTTTCATCCGCAACGGGAAATGTCATCTCATGAAGCCGGACTTCCGTAAAGGGTTTATTTAAAGTCAGGAGCAGGCTTTCTGCCAGTCTTCTGGTTCTGGATTCCTTTCGCACACAGGCATTGATAAAAAGTATCGGTCTTTCCATTCGGCACCTCTCTGATTCTCATTTTGTCGTTATAAT
>CACZQE010000122.1 GCA_902783205.1 uncultured Lachnospiraceae bacterium
AGATCAAGACAAAGCAGATGAAAGCAGTTCTCGACAACCTGAATGTTGCCAAGGCACTTGTGGTAACAAAGGAAAAAGATGAGACGGTTGTTCGCTCCGCTAACAACTTACCAACAGTTAAGACTGCTACAGTAGATACGATCAACGTATACGACATCCTCAAGTATGACACGATTGTAGTGACAAAAGAAGCAGTCCTTAAAATCGAGGAGGTATACAGCTAATGGCAGATTTAAAGTATTATGACGTCATTTTAAAACCGGTCGTAACTGAGAAGAGTATGACTGCAATGGCAGAGAAGAAGTATACATTTTACGTGAATCCGGACGCAACCAAGTCTCAGATCAAAGAGGCTGTTGAGAAAATGTTCGAAGGAACAAAGGTTGAGAAGGTCAACACAATGAACATGGCCGGAAAGAAGAAAAGAAGAGGCATGGTTTACGGAAGAACTTCCGCTAAGAAAAAAGCGATCGTCAAGCTGACAGAGGACAGCGAGGACATCCAGATCTTCGAGGGTCTGTAAAAGACCGTACTTAAAGCAATGTAAACCGTCACCTCTCACAGGTGCAGACTATACGCAAACAAAGCGTGATATCAAATATTAACCGACACGAAAGGAGTGAAAGGAATGGGAATCAAAACCTATAACCCATATACACCTTCCAGAAGACATATGACAGGATCGGATTTCTCCGAGGTAACAAAGAAGACTCCCGAGAAGTCCCTGACTTATAAATTAAAGAAGAATTCCGGCCGCAACAACCAGGGTAAGATCACAGTAAGACACCGTGGCGGCGGAGCAAAGAAGAAATACAGACTGATCGATTTCAAGAGAAATAAAGACGGTATCCCGGCAAAGGTTATCGCTATCGAGTACGATCCGAACAGAACAGCCAACATCGCGCTGATCTGCTACGCTGACGGCCAGAAGGCATACATTATCGCGCCTTACAAGCTGGAAATCGGCCAGACGATCATGAACGGACCGGACGCAGAGATCCACATCGGAAACTGCCTCCCCCTGTCCAGCATCCCGGTAGGTACCGAGATCCACAACATTGAAATGCATCCCGGAAAGGGCGCTCAGCTCGTACGTTCCGCAGGCAACTCAGCACAGCTGATGGCTAAGGAAGGCAAGTACGCTACACTGAGACTTCCCTCCGGCGAAATGAGAATGGTTCCGATCGAGTGCCGTGCTACCATCGGTCAGGTTGGAAATATCGAGCATGACCTGATCAACATCGGTAAGGCAGGACGTAAGCGCCACATGGGCATCCGCCCGACAGTCCGCGGTTCCGTCATGAACCCCAACGACCATCCCCACGGTGGTGGAGAAGGTAAAGCCGGTATCGGACGTCCCGGTCCCAGCACTCCCTGGGGCAAGCCTGCTCTGGGTCTTAAGACCAGAAAGAAGAATAAGCATTCCAACAAATATATCGTAAGAACCAGAGATGGTAAAAACGTTAAATAATTAAGGAGGTAACACATGGCTCGTTCACTGAAAAAAGGACCATTTGCTGATAAAAGTTTATTGAAAAAAGTTGACGCGATGAACCAGTCCGGCGAAAAAAGTGTGATTAAGACATGGTCCCGCCGTTCTACGATCTTCCCGTCCTTTGTGGGACACACCTTCGCGGTACATGACGGAAGAAGACATGTGCCGGTATATGTTACCGAGGATATGGTCGGACATAAATTAGGAGAGTTTGTTTCAACAAGAACATACAGAGGACACGGAAAAGACGAGAAGAAGTCCAAAGTTAGATAGCCACAGCCTGAAAGGAGGGTTCATCCATGGCAAAAGGACACAGATCCCAAATTAAAAGAGAAAGAAATGCAAATAAAGATACCAGACCTTCTGCTAAGCTTTCTTACGCCAGAGTGTCTGTTACAAAAGCGTGTTTCGTACTCGATGCCATCCGCGGCAAAGATGTTACGACAGCTTTAGCTATATTAGATTATAATCCGAGATATGCTTCTACGATCATTGCCAAGTTGTTACGTTCCGCAATCGCGAACGCAGAGTACAATAACGGTATGACTGCTGAGAATCTTTACATTGCCGAGTGCTATGCAAACAAGGGACCGACAATGAAGAGGATCCGCCCGAGAGCACAGGGCCGTGCCTACAGGATCGAAAAGAGACAGAGCCATATCACGATTGTTCTTGATGAGAAGTAAGGAGGTATACAATGGGACAGAAAGTGAATCCTCATGGTCTTAGAGTAGGAATCATTAAGGATTGGGATTCCAGATGGTATGCAGAGAAAGACTTTGCAGACAATCTTGTAGAGGATAATAAGATCAGAACATATATCAAAAAGCGTTTATATTCCGCAGGTATCTCCAAAACTGAGATCGAGCGTGCTTCCGACCGTTTACGTATCATCGTTCACACCGCAAAACCCGGCGTTGTGATCGGACGCGGCGGCGCTAACATCGAGCAGTTAAAGAAAGAGCTCCAGAAGCTTACAAGCAAGAAGCTCTTCATCGAGATCAAGGAAGTTAAGAGATTTGACGTGGACAAGGATGCGCAGCTGGTTGCTGAGAACATCGCTGCACAGCTTGAGAACCGTATTTCCTTCCGTCGTGCCATGAAGTCCTGCATGCAGCGGACCATGAGAAACGGCGCACTGGGAATCAAGGCAATGTGTGCCGGACGTCTTGGTGGTGCCGATATGGCGCGTACAGAGTTCTACAGTGAGGGAACTATCCCGCTGCAGACACTTCGAGCTGATATTGACTACGGATTTGCAGAGGCAAACACGACTTACGGTAAAGTAGGCGTGAAAGTCTGGATCTATCATGGCGAAGTACTTCCTACAAAGGATGCCAAGGAAGGGAGCGATAAATAATGTTAATGCCTAAAAGAGTAAAACGTCGTAAACAGTTCCGCGGTTCTATGTCCGGAAAAGCGACCAGAGGTAATAAAATTGTCTATGGTGAGTACGGTCTTGTAGCGCTTGAGCCTGCATGGATCAAATCCAACCAGATCGAGGCAGCCCGTGTGGCTCTGACACGTTATATGAAGCGTGGCGGTAAAGTCTGGATCAAGATTTTCCCTGACAAGCCTGTTACAGCAAAGCCGGCTGAGACCCGTATGGGTTCCGGTAAGGGAACATTAGAGTACTGGGTAGCAGTAGTTAAGCCGG
>CACZQE010000123.1 GCA_902783205.1 uncultured Lachnospiraceae bacterium
AATTCAAGCGTATCAGTTTTTGCTCCTGCCGTTATAGTTGTGTTACCAACCTTGGCATTTCCAAAAGTATTCTGGTTTACTTCGGCACCTGGAGCAATTCCATCCAGCTTGCTCTTCAGCGTATCCGTGAAGTCATTAGCAGATAGTCCTTTACCAGCTTCAACATCAACTTTCGAAGTGTCACTTGGGTGAACGTGGTCTGCCCTGGCATAAGCAGGATCAGATCCCTTATCAGCCGTACCATCCATCTGAGGTACAGTATCCGTATCAGTAAGATCACTTGCAAGCTTGGCATATGTAATGCTGTCATCCGGAACAAGATCACCAGCGTGTTCTTCCAAATATGCCTGGATCTCCGCAACAACTACTTCTGTAGTATGATCATAGAGATAAGCCAGGGCATCAGCAATACCGTCAAACGAAGTGGTTGTTCCATCAGTAAGCGTAATTGTTATTCTCCCGGCATTGTCTCCGCTCTGGATAAACACCACGGATGAGATGCCGTTACCTTTAAGGTTATGGAAGTCAAAGTTAATTGACTTGTAGCTTTCCTCACCGGAAGTGCTTACCATTACAGCCGGTGTACCGAATTCATTATCTACCGTTGCTGTTGCCGTAGTGATCCGGTCATTGTAGGCTTCACGTACCATAGCGGAGAGCTGCTCCGCTACAGATGGTGCTACCTCTCCAATAGGAGCGTTATCGAATATTCCGGAAGGAACGATCTGGATTGACTGTGTCTCAGTAACATATCTTTGAATTACTTCTCCGTTCAGAACGACATTGCCATGAACGAATACTTCCCAAATGCCGGATGGAAGATTAACCCCTCGCTCCGCCAGAATCTCATCCTCGATAATAACGAGATCATAAGTACTGTCATCTCCGTTATAATCGGGATTATACAAATGCAGCCACTTATCCGCGCAGCCTACCCATTCTGGAGAGCGGAAATCAAACGTAAACGAGTTAACGTTCAGACCGTCTGCTATTCCTCTTGTGGGTGTCAGAAGGTCAAGATACTGACCGGACACAGCAAATTTAAATGTAGCCATATATCTTCCCCCTTAATCCCAAATACCGAAATACAAAGAAATCGGAGCTGATGGAACAGTATCACACTGCAATACCACCTGATTGTCGGCAACAACAGTAGGAACACACCACACGTTGCAATCACGCATTACATCCCACGATGCCCTGTTTGCCGGAGTCCAGTCAATAATCTGATTCGTATTGGAAGCAGATGCTCCGGTTACTGTAACAGCCACGGTCTTTGTGGATGTATTCCATGCACTAGCCGCAACATCCACGGGGCCGACAAGAGTATGCTGTTTCTGTATCCCAGTTGTCTTAACGAATGTAACCGCTCCGTTATTAAGCTTCGGAGTAGTAACACACGCATCTCTCATAGCGGCAGTAATCACAGCTTCAGATCCCGCTGTCTGACGAAGCTTTTCATCCGTGATGGAGCCGTTAGGCACAGCACCCTGAGATGCGGAAGAAATTTCGTTATGCACGAATTCAATTGCGGCTTGCACATCAGTAGAAGTTACACCGCCAATCGTTGGAGTGAAAGGCATATTCGCTGCCGCAAATTCATTCTCCAAGTGGTTGTTGTAACAGTCTTTAATCTTATCGAACAAGTACTGCATATCCGCACGAACTTGTGTCTCGTTTGCTTCATACGTTGGAAAGTGTGAAGGATTCGTCCACACCTTATCAAACGTCATTGGTGAAAGGCTCATTATCTAAACCTCCCCTGGTAGATATAATAAATCTGCGCTGAAACAACGGACAGATCCATTAAAGGCTGGTTGTTTTCAAGCCGCATAGTAAAATAATGAACTCTTCGACAGTGCGGTTTACGTCTGAATACATGAGCAAATCCGCTGCCTTTCAGAGTTCTGTAGGAAAGATCACGAGGAGACAGAATCCAGGCTACACTCTCAAGAGGAGTCAAATCATCTCTTGTCTCGCAATCTGTAATGTATTTCAAATTTATAATGGTATTCGTATCTGATCTCGTATTAAGGATAACCGAATTTACCATCTTCAGGTTATCATACGTACCAAAATACTGTGTGGCAAACCTGAACACCTTGTCAATGGCTCCGTCATCCTGATCGGGATAATAATCATAGTAGCACCGATCAAAATGGGTAAGCCTTGACCTGGAGTCAAAATGCCAGATATCATCATGCTCCTGTATGAAAGCAAGACCGTTTATGTTATCAAAATAAAACCACGATGGGTTCTTATAGTTGCTTATATAATAATCCCACAGCCATACATGACCGCCTGCTGCAAGCCAATATCGCTTATCGTCATCATGAGTAGCGACCACATCTGCAATCCGAACATCATTAAGCAGGCCGTCTGTCCATGTATTAGCTGAGTCATTTACCTTTTGGGAAATACAGATTACATTGTTCTCATACGCAGCAGATGTATTAGCCAGAAAATGAACGCCCTGTTGAGTATTGCACCATACCAGGTTGTTCTCAATCAGCTGAATCGTATATGGAAGATCACAGCCAATCTTTGCGTTGATTGCTGTATATGGAAGATCTATTGTAAGCCTGCCCTCTACGGTTTCGGTATTTAAAGATGTTCTGCCAACCGAACGCTCTTTGAAAATAATCAAGTACCCCTGTTGCTTCCCAAACCCGGTAATTGGATCAACTCCATCACCTGCAAGCTGATACTGTGTCATTGGGAAATAAGAAGGATCCATTGCGATAGAGGTTTGGCCATTCCAGAAATAAGCATTCGGCTGAGTAGACGAACCCGCCATAACAATACACAATGACCCAGTACCGCCGTATACATCAGCGTATACGCAATCCATGATATTGTTATAAGCAACATCATTCTCCAGGGAGTAAGTTATCTGTACTGTGTTATTTATCTCAGGATAGTAACAAGTAGGTGCCGAAAGGAATGTAACTGTACCATTCTCCGCATCAACCGTGTAATCCAGAGTCTCTGTCTTCTCAACACCATCGACCACAACCTTCGCAATTGTAAGATCTTCATCTGCAATAGGTAAGTGATAAACAGCTTTAAAACTGAAAACGACTACGATAGTATTGCCGCTTGATGGAGTTCCGCCGACTCTGATACCAAAGTCCAGAATATCGACCGCTACATTACCCAATTTCCACACGGTGCCATCGTATGTAAACGTATAAGTACCTGGAGTGTTACTGGTCATAAAGCGGAAATAAGAAGCTTCAACAGACACAGAGAGATTGGAACTTTCCGTATGAGTAAGTGTAAAACCGGACGTATACCAAAGAGTTTTTTTCGCAGAGATTCTGTTTTCCGGCTGATATACTGTACCAGCTCCTGAATCCGGATCGCAGTTAATATACGTTACAGGGACATAGCCTTCGACATCATCCGCAGTAAATGTATCCTGATCTTCGTCATAAACGATCTCTACGTAATACCCTTTGGTCTTATAATAGAGTTTCTCATTGTATAAGAAAAAAGTACCTCTGCAATCCATATCCTGACCACCGAGATACACACTTGTTTCTTCTCCATCAGTTGGATTAACCGCATACAGGCTTTCGCCG
>CACZQE010000124.1 GCA_902783205.1 uncultured Lachnospiraceae bacterium
ACGGATATGATCAGGGAAAACTGCGAGAGGATCGGAACTGACATTGTCAGAGTCGAGGAGCGGGATGCCCGGGATCCGGATCCGGACCTTTTCGGGAAAGCGGACCTGGTGCTGGCTGATCTTCCGTGCAGCGGACTGGGCGTCATGGCCAGAAAGAATGATATAAAGTATCACATTTCCGACCGGCAGCTTGATGACCTTGTCAGGCTGCAGAGAGAGATACTTTCCGTTGTATGGCAGTATGTCAGACCCGGCGGGCAGCTTATTTATTCGACCTGCACCCTGAACAAGGGGGAAAACGAAGAGCAGGTCAGCTGGATCAGGGAGAACACGCCCCTGGTGCCGGAATCGATTGAAGAACGGCTGCCGGCCTGTCTCAGGGGACGCACCGGCGAGCAGGGTTATATCACACTGATTCCCGGACAGGATCCCTGTGACGGATTTTTTGCCGCAGCATTCCGGCGGCCCCAGGAATGAAAACAGATTGATATAAATAGATATGAAACAAGGAGAAATCAGATGCAGTGGCAGGACATCGGATCGATGACAAAGGAAGAACTGACAGAGGCAGTGATCAGTGCCGGCGGCAAGCGCTTTCGCGCAGACCAGATCTACGGTTGGATCCACGGACGCCTGGTCAGTGATCCCGGAGAAATGTCCAATGTGCCTGCCGGGCTGAAACAGGTACTTTTTTCGGAGTATCCCTGGATGGGGATCCGGATGGCGGAAGTCTATGAGTCGGCAATCGACGGGACAAAAAAGTACTTGTTTGAGCTCAGTGACGGAAATATGGTTGAGAGCGTCCTGATGAAGTACAGACACGGAAATTCTGTCTGTATTTCCTCCCAGGCCGGCTGCAGGATGGGATGCCGTTTCTGTGCCTCCACCCTTCTGGGCCTGTCGAGGAATCTGACTCCCTATGAGATGCTGGGGCAGATCTACGCCATCAGCCGGGAGTCGGGTGAACGGGTCTCCCACCTGGTGGTCATGGGAACAGGGGAACCTTTTGATAATTATGAAGCCCTGTCCCGGATGCTTGACCTGGTCACCGATCCTGAGGGGCTTCAGATCAGCCGCAGGAACATTACTGTTTCCACCTGCGGGATCGTCCCCGTGATCTACCGTTTTTCCGATGAGCATCCCCAGATAACGCTGGCCATCTCCCTGCATGCCCCCAATGACGAGGTCCGCAGGCAGCTGATGCCGGTGGCAAACAGGTACCCGCTTTCAGAGCTGATGGAGGCGGCTGTGTATTATACGAAACATACCGGCAGGCGGATCACATTTGAGTACAGCCTGGTCCGGGGAGTCAATGACGAGATCAGTCACGCCCGAATGCTGGCGGGGCTTTTGAAGGGCATGAATGCCCATGTGAACCTGATACCGGTCAACCCCATCCGGGAGAGAGATTACAGCTCCTCCGGATCCGGAAGAGTTGCGGCTTTCAGGAATGAGCTGGAGAAGGAACATATACAGGTGACTGTCCGCCGCGAGATGGGCCGGGATATCCAGGCGGCCTGCGGACAGCTTCGGAAGAGTTATAAGGAAAGGAGCGGGAAATGAAATCCTTTGGCATGACAGATGTCGGAAAAAAGAGGAAAGTAAACCAGGATTATCTGTTTTACTCGGATGAACCGGTTGGCTGTTTCCCTAATCTATATATCGTGGCCGACGGTATGGGCGGCCATAACGCCGGAGACAAGGCCTCAAGTCTTGCTGTGACCCGGTTCGTGGAACTGGCCGGAAAGCAGGACAGGGAGCTGCCCTTTCTCACCATGGAAAGAATCATCAGCCAGGTGAACCGGGAGGTCCACCGGGTATCGGTCCAGGAAGAGCAGTATGCCGGCATGGGCACCACCTTCGTGGCTGCCACAGTAATCGACAGAGAAGCATATATCATGAATATCGGGGACAGCCGTCTTTACTATTATAACGGGTCCCTGGAGCAGGTTACCCTGGATCATTCCCTGGTGGAGGAACTGGTGCGGGCGGGAGAACTCAATCCCGAGGAAAGCCGCAACCATCCCCAGAAAAACATCATCACCAGGGCGATCGGCGTGGGTGAAAACCTTGTGCCGGATTTCTTCAGGAAGAAGATGGACAGGGACAGCTATCTGCTCCTGTGCTCGGACGGCCTTTCCAATATGGTGGACGACGAGAGCCTTTTCGACATTTTAAATGCCGGAGGCACTGAGGAGGAAATCACTGAAAAATGTGTGGAAGAAGCACTCTTTTACGGTGGGATTGACAACATTGCCGTAGTCGTAGCCCGTCAGGACGATGGGAGGTGAGCGGTATGTTGAAAATCGGATCATTTCTGGCAAGACGTTATGAGATCATCAGGAAAATCGGCTCCGGCGGAATGGCGGATGTCTACAAGGCAAGAGACCGCAAGCTCAACCGCTACGTGGCCATCAAGGTCCTGAGAAGAGAGTATTACGATGACGAGACTCTGGTAAAGAGATTTACCGCCGAGGCGGAATCCGCGGCCATGCTGACCCACCCCAATATAGTCAGTGTCTATGACGCCGGATATTATGACGGCATTTACTATATCGTAATGGAACTGGCTGAGGGAATGACACTGAAGAGTTACATCCGCCGCTACGGCAGGCTCAGTGCCCGGGAGACGGTGGATTTCGCCATCCAGATCGCCAGAGGCCTGGAGGCGGCCCATAACAGGCAGATTGTCCACAGGGACATCAAGCCCCAGAACATTCTTGTCTCCGACAACGGGGACCTGAAGATTACGGATTTCGGAATTGCCCGGGTGGCCAGCGGAGATACCATTTCGCCCGAGTCCATGGGTTCGGTCCATTATCTGTCACCGGAGCAGGCCAAGGGCGGCTACACAGACAGGCGCAGTGACATTTACTCCCTGGGTATCACCATCTATGAGATGGCTACCGGCCGGGTGCCCTTTGACAGTGATAACAGCTTTGCTATCCCTATCATGCACCTTAAAGAGGAAATCATTCCCCCGCGTAATTATTTCCCGGATATTCCGGCCAGCCTTGAAAAGATCATCTTAAAATGTACCATGAAAAAACCGGAGCAGCGTTACCAGAACGCGGCGGACCTGATCGCGGATCTGCAGCGGGTATTCTCCTCTCCGGACGGAAACTATATATATCTTGATACCCAGGTGGACGATTCTCCTACCATCAAGCGAAGCAGGGAGGAAATGGAGCGCCTGGAGCGGGAACTGAGAAGAAGCCGCCGTATTGAGAACAGAAAGCGGCAGATGGAAGAAGAGCCCGGTGAGGATGAAGAGGATAATGACGATACCGCGGGCAGAGTCACGGATATACTCCGGATCGTCACCATCATCCTGGGTGTTGCCATTGCCGGCCTTGCCATCTTCGCTATAGGAACTTCATTAAATCTTTTCTCCGCCTTCGGCACCGAGACCACCACAGAAGGCGCAACGGAAGCCATATCCACAGAACAGACGGAGGAAGCCGGCGTCAAGATGCCCAAAGTGATCGGAATGACCCGGGACAAGGCTAAGGAGAAACTGGAAAGTCTTGGTCTGAAAGCCAAGTTTACTTATGAAAAAGGCTATTCGGCTGCGGACAGCGGTATCGTGGTAATCAAACAGGACAAGCCTTCAGGCACCATGCTGGAGGAAGGAACGACCGTCGGCCTTACCCTGGGAGTCAAACAGACAGAGAAGGTCGAGGTACCTGCCCTGATCAATATGTCGTCTGATGAAGCTGAACAGAAACTGAAGGATGTCGGCCTCAAAGTCAAGAAAGCCTATGCCAGCAGTGATACCGTCGAAAAGGATTATGTAATCGAGCAGAGTCCCAAGGGCGGCATGATGGTGGACAAGGGCTTCACAGTGACCATCACCATCTGCACCGGCGCAGGCAACTGCAGAGTGCCTTCCCTGTACGGCCTTTCCCAGAAGGCAGCGGAGAGGGAGCTGAAAAATGTGGGTCTGGAGCTTGGCGATGTGGGAAGCGACTACAGCGGAGACGTTGGAGTCGGCGATGTCATTTCCCAGAGCATCACCGCTGGAACCACCGTGGAGAAGGGAACCAGAGTATCCATCGTGGTCAGCCTGGGAGAGCAGGCTACCTACAGATATGAAGGTGATGTGACAGTGGATGAACAGCCCTTTGGAGAGGGAGAATCCGGAACCGTCACCATGGAACTGAAACAGGGCAGTAACAGAAAGACCATTTTCTCACAGTCCAACATCAGCAATGACGACTTCCCTCTGTCCGTCAACTTTGAAGGATTCAGAGACGGTGCCGGCACGGTGATCGTGAAAGTAAACGGAAGCACCTATTCAACTTACGATGTGGAGCTGAGAGCAATCGCGGATTAATATGACAGGAAAAATCATTAAAGGAATCGGAGGCCTCTACTACGTGGACGTAGAAGACAGGGGCCTCTACGCCTGTAGAGCGAAAGGAATCTTTCGCAAAAAAAAGATAAAACCGAATGTTGGAGATACGGTAGAGATTGAGATCCTGGATGAAAAAGACCGGGAGGGAAATCTGACAGTGATCCACGAGAGAAAGAACCAGCTGGTCCGGCCCATGGTGGCAAATGTGGACCAGGCCCTGGTGGTCTTTTCCTTTAAAGATCCCGAACCCAACTACCACCTGCTCAACTGCTTTCTGATCATGATGGAAAGCCAGGGCATCCCGGTGATCATCTGCATGAACAAATGTGATCTGGCTGACCGGGAAGCCATGGAGACCTTCCGGAAAGACTACAGGGGCAGCGGATGCAGGCTCTGCTTTATCAGCGCCCTGAAAGAGGAAGGGCTGGATGAGGTCAGAGAACTGATCCGGGGCAGGACCACCGTTATGGCAGGACCCTCCGGGGTCGGCAAGTCCTCCCTGCTCAATGCCCTGTGCGGGCAGAAGCAGATGGAGACAGGATCTGTCAGCCGGAAGATCCGCCGCGGAAGGCACACGACAAGACATTCAGAGCTTATACCCGTGGGACACGGGACCTATCTGATGGACACGCCGGGATTCAGTTCCCTGGCTTTGCCTGCCATGGACAGGGAAAAGCTGAAGTCCTGTTTTGCCGAATTTGAACCCTACGAGGGAAAATGCCGTTTTCTGGACTGCTGTCACGAGAATGAGCCCGACTGCGCTGTCAAGCAGGCAGTGGAAGAGGGTGATGTCAGTCTCCACCGTTATAAGGAGTATCTTGCCTTCCTGGAAGAGGTCAGGCAGCAGAAGAAATGGTAAGAGGAGAATCCCATGCATGTACTGGTGGTCAGCGGCGGCAGTATAGACTGCCCCTTTGCAAAAGCATATCTGTCGGAGAAGACATTTGACCGGATCATAGCGGCCGACGCGGGACTGGCGGCCTGCGCCGGGCTGGGGATCACCCCTACGGATGTGATTGGGGATTTCGACAGCCTGGAAGACTTTTCTCTTCTGAAAGAAGTGGAGAAGAGGGGGATTCCGGTCACAAGATATCCGGTAAAAAAAGATTACACGGATACGGACCTTGCCTTTTCCATGTGCGAGGAGATGGGGGCGGACCGGGTGACAGTCCTCGGAGCCACCGGCAGCAGGATGGACCATACCCTGGCAAATCTTGCCCTTATGGCCCGCATGGAAAAAAAGGGTATCCACACAGTGATCCTCGATGCTCACAATGAAGCGGAAGTATTGATCGGGCCTGCGGAAAAGACTTTCATGAAAAAAGAAAAGAGCGAATACATATCTGTACTCGCTCTGTGGGGAACTGTCAGGGGACTTGATCTGGAAGGCTTCCTCTATCCCATGGAAAACGGAGACCTGCATCCCTTTGAAAGCCTGGGAATCAGCAATGAGATCACCGGCTTGCGGGGGACCGTCAGGATCCGGGAAGGCTGCCTTCTGGTCATCAGATCTGCAGACTGAATTTACACATTGAACTTGAAAAGGACTACGTCACCGTCCTGCATTATATATTCTTTACCTTCGGAGCGGACAAGCCCTTTTTCCCTGGCGGCGGCCATGGAACCGCAGGCGATCAGGTCATCGTAACTGATCACGTCCGCCTTGATAAATCCACGTTCAAAATCAGAATGAATCTTACCCGCGGCCTGAGGTGCGCGGGTTCCTTTTTTTATGGTCCATGCTTTGGACTCGATGGGACCGGCCGTCAGGTAGGACATGAGACCCAGAAGAGAGTAGCTTGCTTTGATCAGCTTCTCCAGGCCGGATTCGGAAAGTCCCAGGTCTTCCAGGAACATAGCTTTTTCCTCATCGTCGAGCTCAGAGATTTCCTGCTCAATCTGGGCGCAGATTGTAAAAACAGCTGCGTCACAGCCGGCCGCGTATTCACGGACCTGAGCCACGTAGGGGTTGGAAGCCCCGTCATCCGCCAGGTCGTCCTCGGAAACATTTGCCGCGAATATTACGGGCTTGCCGGTCAGGAGATTGTACTCGGCCATCCAGGCCTCTTCCGACTCTCCGGAGATTTCCATGGTCTTTGCCAGATTTCCTTCCTCCAGATAATCCCTGATCCTTTTCATGAATTCCACTTCCGCCGCGGCTTTTTTGTCATTTTTTGCCGCCCGGCTCTGCTTGGCGATCCTTCGCTCCAGAACCTCCATATCGGAAAAAATCAGCTCGAAATTGATGGTCTCAATATCCCGCAGGGGATTGATGGAACCGTCCACATGGATGACATTGCTGTCCTCAAAACAGCGGACAACATGGACGATGGCATCCACCTCACGGATGTTGGCCAGGAACTGGTTGCCCAGACCTTCTCCCTTGGAGGCTCCTTTAACAAGACCGGCGATGTCCACGAACTCTATGGCTGCCGGAACGATCTTGGCCGAATCATACATATCGGAAAGAACAGCAAGCCTGGGGTCGGGAACGGCCACGATCCCCACGTTGGGGTCGATGGTGCAGAAGGGGTAGTTGGCTGACTCCGCTCCTGCTTTGGTTAATGAGTTGAATAATGTACTCTTGCCTACATTCGGCAGGCCGACGATACCTAATTTCATATTCTGTCACATCTCCTAAAATTCTATATAATCATTTATAGCACACGGATGAAATCTTCACAACATACTTCGTAGACCGCCGGGGCCGCGGCAGTTGACGTCATGATTTTTTTGTGTGTATAATTCCCATGTGGGATAATAGTAATATTCGTAACTCATTCTTCCATTTTTTCGAAAATCTCTGTGTTAAAATACAATCAGATATTTATAAAAAAGAAAAATGTGAGGAGGTAAGTCCGAGTATGAATATTGCCATATATGATTTTCACAATATGGATTCCGAGTGCCCGTCCTGCAATCAGGCCGAGGCCAAGCTTATCTTTTCCGACCAGGAAAAATGTAAGAGAAAGGCCGCGGAACTTTTCGGGGAAGGCCATACATTCCAGACCTACATGGACCGGAAGGATGTGGCTGTAGACAGCAGGTGTATTGCGGGAGCCCAGGTCCGGCCGGGAATGGAGCGGATGCTTGAGGATATCGGCGAAGGCAGGATCGACATGGTGATGATGACCTATATGGGAGCACTGGCTGCTGACCAGTACTTCATCCTGGCCTTCTATCTTTATCTGAAAAAGCACAACGTGCGCATTGCCACCGTCAGGGAAGGCGAAGGAATCGTAAAGATGCTGGAAGAAGCTTTATACATTTATCAGAAAGAAAAGGGAATCGAAAAGCCTGAGCCCAAAGAGGCCGGGGCGGAAAGAAAGGATACAGGAGAAGAAGCGGCAAAGGCAACCATCATTATGAATGAAATTGACGGCAGCCAGCGGGAGATCGATGTCGTGGAAGCGCCTGAAGCATTTCTGAGACTGCAGCCGGGTTCCATGAATGCCTGTGAAAAGCAGGGGCTTAAGATTTATAAAGATGATAACGGGGATTATTATCTGGCAGGTAAAGACGGAATCATAGTGGCTTCCGGCATCATCCTGATCAAATCCTTCCTGCGCTTCTTTGTAGTATGATTCCTTTCCTCTTTCTTATATGAGGACGGCAAAGGATGGAAATACCGGATAAAAATACAGCCCTTCTACTGTGGAGCCGGATCAGTGAGTCCGGTCCGGGACCGGAGGCGGAAAAGCTGCTGACGGACATTACCGGACAGGATATGCCCGTCCTGCGCTTTGAGGATGACAGGACCCGTCATCTGACCGGGCTTGCCCTGGCGGAGTACGGCGCTTTTTATATGAAAGGAAAAAGATTTCCGGTGGAGACAGGGCAGAACGGCAAACCCTTCTTTACGGGATCCGATCTCTTTTTCAATATTACTCATTCAGGTCTGATCGCGGCATGCGGCTTCTGCCTGTCCCCCATCGGTGTGGACATTGAGCAGCCCGGCAGAAATATAGAAAAAGTGGCCGGCAGTTATTTTCACCCTGATGAAGTAAGCTGGATCCGTCAGGATGGTTTTTCTCCCGAAAAAGCCCTTCTGCTCTGGTCCTATAAGGAGAGCTTCCTCAAATTGGAAGGAAAAGGAATCGGACAGATCGGAGGCCTTGCCTCCATGGTTGACGGAGACGGACCTGTCAGAGAATACGGTCAAGTTTTATTTGACTTCCGGGAGATCCTCCCGGGATACCGGCTGGTATCCTGCACGGACAGAAAAGTGGCGAAAAGAGTATATATTGAGGTTACAGCCTCCCAATTAGGGGACTTCATACAAAATGTACCTTTATGATGTCCTTTGCTTGCATTTTTAATAAAGTGATGTATAATGAGATACGTAACTACATATCTGACCGGGTGAAGTCTGCAGAAACAGAGATTAACTGTGACTGTCGACAGACGGGTCTCCGGAGAAGTCCGCACCTGATGCGGAGGCCGAAGGGGCAAGAAGATTTCGAAACTCTCAGGCAAAAGGACGGAGAATTGGCAGAATCGTATTTTGCGTATTTATGATTATATTATGCCCGGTCTTTCTGCCGGGCTTTTTTTATGCCTGCTGGGAAGATATTTACACGAAATGCTTTTTTCAGGGAGGAGGAGAACCCAATGAAAAAGAAAGCAATGATGAGCACATTGCTGTGCAGCGCCATGATCATGATGCAGACGCTGCCCGTAGCTGCCGCAGAAGAGGGCGGTTCAAAGCTCTATAAAGTTGTAGCGGCTACAAATGACAAGATCAATTCCTTTGTATGGACCTGTATGCTGTTTGCAATCCTCGGTGTCGGTCTCATTATGACCATCTTAAACAAGGGATTCCAGTTTACACATTTCCGTCACTGGTGGATGAACTCCATCGGAAGTGTCTTTTCCGACAAGGATACCAGAACTTCTGATGACGCCAAATCCATTTCCCAGTTCCAGAGTTTGTGTACGGCTATGGCAGCTACAGTCGGTACAGGTAATATCGTCGGTGTTGCGACCGCGATCGTATCCGGCGGTCCCGGCGCCATCTTCTGGATGTGGGTTGCTTCCATCCTCGGTCTTATGACCAACTTCTCCGAGAACGTCCTCGGTATCTACTACAGAAGAAGAAACGAACACGGAGAGTGGTCCGGCGGAGCCATGTACTATCTGAAAGACGGTCTGGGCGGAATCAAGGGCCTCAAGACGGTGGGATCCGTTCTTGCAACTCTTTTCTCCGTTTTTGCCGTTCTGGCTTCCTTCGGAATCGGAAACTTAAGCCAGATCAACTCCATTGTTGCCAATATCAATACGACGGTAGTCAAGATGGGTGTGAACGACGGAAAGATCATGGGATTTTCCTCTATTAACCTTGTCGCAGGTTTCCTTCTCATGGTCGTTGCGGCCCTGGTTATCGTAGGCGGACTGCAGAGAATAGCGCAGACCACGGAAAAGCTCGTTCCTTTCATGTCTGTTCTTTATATCCTTGGTACTCTTATCATGATCATCATGAGAGCACCTATGATCATCCCTGCCCTGGCTTCTATTTTCCGTTTCGCTTTTACCGGACATGCCGTTGCAGGCGGAACTCTTGGAACCGTGATCAAATGGGGTCTCAAGCGAGGCGTATTCTCCAACGAGGCAGGACTCGGATCTTCCGTAATGGTTCATTCCAATTCCAATGTTAAAGAACCTGTTATCCAGGGAATCTGGGGTATCTTTGAAGTCTTTGCCGACACACTGATCATCTGTACCCTGACAGCTATGGTTATCCTGACCAGCGGCTATGTGAATGTGGCTACAGGAGAACTGACAGATACATCCATCACAGCCAGCGCCCTGACCGGTCACTGCTTCTCAGACCACTTTGGTGTGGCAGGATCTGTTTTCATCACTCTGGCCCTGATGCTCTTTGCATTCTCCACGGTTCTTGGATGGAGCCACTACGGCACCAAGAGCTGGGAGTACCTGCTGGGAACCAAGAGCACTATGGTATACCGCATAGCCTTTATCTTATGTATTATGCTGGGCGCTCTGATGACATCCAGCCTTGCATGGGATATTTCCGATACATTTAACGGATTGATGGCACTCCCCAACCTTATCGGTGTTCTGGCATGCTCCGGAACAGTTGCCGCTATCCTTGACAATTACAAGAAACGTGTCTTTGAGGGACAGGATATCGAGCCTATGTACAACTTTGATCCCGAGACACAGATGGAAGAAGAGAAGAGATAATACAATTCTGACAGATCGGAGCTGGCAGCATGGACTATTCAGATATCAGATTTCCTCATCTGGGCATTGTCTTCTCCCATGTGGGAAGAAGTATACAGTTCGGGAATTTCACAATCATGTATTACGGCATCATCGTGGCCTTCGCTTTTCTTGCAGGTTACTTTGTTGTAAGAAGACGGGCTGCTGCCACAGGCCAGGATCCGGACTTTTATCTGGACTATTTCCTGTGCATGATGCTGCCGGCGATCATCGGAGCAAGGAT
>CACZQE010000125.1 GCA_902783205.1 uncultured Lachnospiraceae bacterium
ATGCCGAAAAGCTCCGCCCAGACATCATAAAATGAATAGGTAATGTCCGGAAAGAGCAGGGGACTTTCACTGTTGAAAAATGTGAGAAATGCCATGGCCAGCACATCGTCGGACCCGACACCCACAAAAACATTTTCCGGCTTCAGCCCTTTATAGTCTGCAATGGCTTCAACCAGGTCTGTGGCCGCGGGATCCGGATACAGTCTCAGGTCTCCCATGGCCGCAAGGGCTTCTTTTACCGCCGGTGAAGGCGGATATGGATTTTCATTGGTATTCAGTTTAATAATATTTTTGCTTTTCGGCTGCTCGCCCGGTACATAGGGTGTCACAGACCGTACGTTATTTCTCCAATCCTGCATAGACCGGTTTACCTCCATACTCAGGCGCTGAGCTCCTGCAGCTTGGACAGTCTTGCCGCCTGATCCGCAGCTGTAAGACTGTCGATGATTTCATCCAGGTCACCGTTCAGGATATTCTCCAGCCTGTGGAGTGTCAGCTTGATCCTGTGGTCTGTCACACGTCCCTGGGGGAAGTTGTAGGTACGGATCTTCTCCGCCCGGTCGCCTGTACCGATCTGGCTCTTCCTGAGCTCTGCTTCGGCATCGTGGGCTTTGGCCTGCTCCAGGTCATAGAGGCGGGCGCGCAGAACCTTGATGGCCTTATCTTTATTCTTCAGCTGGGACTTTTCATCCTGGCAGGAAATCACAATACCGGTGGGGATGTGGGTCAGACGGACAGCGGAGTCGGTCGTGTTGACACACTGGCCGCCGTTGCCGGATGCCCGGAAAACGTCAAAGCGACAGTCATTCATGTCAAGCTGCACATCCACTTCTTCCGCCTCGGGCATGATGGCCACCGTGACAGTGGAAGTATGGATCCGTCCGCCGGACTCTGTTGCGGGAATTCTCTGCACCCGGTGTACGCCGCTTTCGTACTTGAGTCTTGAATATGCACCCTGGCCGGTGATCATAAAGGATACTTCCTTGAATCCGCCCAGACCGTTCTCATTCACATCAATAAACTCCGTCTTCCAGCGTCTTGACTCTGCGTAGAACTTATACATACGGTAGATTTCCGCTGCAAACAGGGCCGCCTCGTCTCCGCCTGCTCCTGCCCGGATCTCCACGATAACGTTCTTATCATCGTTGGGGTCCTTGGGAAGGAGGAGGATTTTGAGCTCTTCCTCACAGGAGGCGACTTTGGCCTTTGCTTCCGACAGCTCTTCCTTGAGCATCTCACGCATTTCCTCGTCGCTTTCTTCCTCCAGCATCTCCACGCTTTCCTCTATCGTCTCGTTGGCTTTCTTATATTCATTATACTTTTCAACGATCGGTGTAAGATCGTTCTGCTCCTTCATCAGGCTGCGGAACTTCTCCTGATTATTGACCACATCCGGGTCACTCAGTTCCTTCATGACTTCCTCCAGCCGGATGACCAGATCTTCCAACTTGTCAAACATATAAAGTCCCTCCCTTATCTTTCGTGTATAACCGTTCCGGCAGCTATCCGGTCACGGCCGCTTAAATCCTGTCTGATTTCTATATCTGTATAGCCCGCCTCTGAAAGCATCTCCAGGAGGGCAGGCCCCTGATCCCAGCCGATCTCCACAAAGAGGCGGCCTCCGTCCTCCAGATGGGCGGGCGCCTCCCGGACAATCTGCCGGTAGAAGTAAAGCCCGTCCTCCCTGCCGTCCAGAGCCCTTGCCGGCTCATGATCCCTGACTTCCGGCATCAGTGTGCCGATGTCAGCCGTGGGAATGTATGGCGGATTAGATACGATCAGGTTAAACTTTTCAGGAACCGCCTCAAAGAGATCGCCGCATCGGATCTGCACATCCGCACCCAGGCGGTGTGCATTCTCTCCTGCCACACAGAGCGCGTCAGGGGAGACATCGGAAAGGGTCACTTTGGTCCCGGGACAGCGTATGGCCAGGCTGATGCCTATACATCCGCTTCCCGTGCACAGATCCAGTATCCGGAAGTCTTCCTGCCCGGCGGATTCCTCATTTTCTTTTTTATCAGTACTGTTAATATAGTTTTCGCATGCTTCAACCAGGCTCTCCGAATCATAGCGGGGAATCAGCACCCGCTCGTCCACCATGAAGGTAAAACCCATAAAAGGGGCTTGTCCCGTCAGGTACTGGAGAGGTATCCTCTTTTCTCTTCCCGCGACAGCTTCTTCCAGCCTGCTGACTTTCTCCGGCTCGGCTTCCCGGAAGGGATCTTCAAAATAATCCTCCCGCCGCACATGAAGAAAATGATCCATCAGAACCCAGGTTTCATATTCAAATGTTTCGATACCTGCTTTTTCCAGTCTGCTGCTTACGCAGCCTCTCACGTCACAAAGCCGCATCTCAGTCCTCCAGTTCCCCCGCACGCATGGCTTTAAGGTATGCTTTCCAGTCCATCACACTCTCCACAGACCGGATGGCAACCTCCACCATATCCCTGTCAGGCTCTCTGGTGGTCAGGTACTGAAGGTACATGCCCGGCCGGCTGAGCTGGCAGACCAGAGGATTGCTGCTTCTTCCGGCCAATCTGATGAACTCGTAGGAGATCCCGGCGATCACCGGCACCAGAAGGATCCGCAGGAGGACACGCAAGAACAGGGTGTCCGTCCGGATCAGCAGGAATACCAGGATACTGATGATCATCACCACCAGCATAAAGCTGGTACCGCATCGTCTGTGAAGTCTGGAATGGTGCATGACATTTTCCGGAGTCAGATCCTCACCGTGCTCCAGGCAGTTTATGGTTTTATGCTCTGCGCCGTGATACATGAATACCCTCTTGATGTCTTCCATCCTTGTGATCAGTACCAGGTAGAGCAGGAAGATTCCCACCCGGATCAGTCCCTCGACCAGTGTTCTTACCACGTAAGAGCTGATCAGTCCTTTCAGAAGGTGGGCAAGCCAGAAGGGCAGGATCATGAAAATCCCCACAGCCAGCACGATGGAAACCGCCACTGTGGCACCAATCATCAGGCTGTCCAGCTTCTCACCGAAAAGTCCCGTCAATGCCTTCTCCAGCTTTCCGGGCTCCGCCTCTTCTTCCGCCTCCTCGTAAAACTCCGCGGAAAGAGACAAGGTCTTCATTCCAATATAGAGGGACTCTCCAAAGGCGATCACCCCCCGGATCACAGGCAGACTCAGAAGCCTGTTCCTCTCGGAAAGGCTTTTGTACTCTCCTTTGACCACTTCTATTTCTTTATCCGGCTTCCGGACTGCAACGGCATAGATATCACGATTCTTCATCATGACTCCCTCCATCACGGCCTGGCCGCCGATCATCGTCTTCTTCAAATACTCACCTCGAAAAATTGATAAACCAAACGACGGCACAATACCACCCCGGACCTTTGCCGGGGCACTATTGCGCCGTCGTCTGTTAAAAACCATATAGGTTGCTAATTCTGTGTCATACCGTACTTACGGTTGAACTTATCGATACGTCCGCGGGCCTTTGCAGCCTTCTGTGTACCGGTATAGAAAGAATGGCACTTTGAGCAGATCTCAACGTGAATGTCTTCCTTTGTAGATCCTGTTACGAATTCGTTGCCGCAGTTGCAGACAACCTTTGCCTGATAATACTTTGGATGGATTCCTTCCCGCATGTTCTTTCACCTCTTTACGATTTATTATTATGAATATATTTATCAAATATTTTCAAACAGCCATCACATTATAGCACAACCGAATATGGGATGCAAGAAAAATATTACTTTTTTCGGGCTCCTGCCGTCAGCTGCCTTTCCGGCCCGTACCCAGTACCTTGCCGGCCCATTCGATGTCCACCTTCATAAAGCCGTCATGGCTGTGCTCCCTGATCTTCTTGTCGTACTGGGATGCAATACCGCGGTAATACTCAATGCTTAAGGGCATCCTTCCGATTCCCTTCTTCTCAAAGAATACGATAAAGCACATATTGGTCCC
>CACZQE010000126.1 GCA_902783205.1 uncultured Lachnospiraceae bacterium
CCTGTGTCCCCGCTCATCGGCGTTGCAGATGACGGAGATCATGTTGGAATCGATATCCTGGCCGAAGACCTTCTGGGACCTGGTCTGTACCTCATACTGCATGAGCAGGATGTCGTCTGTGGAAATACCCGGATAGCGGAAAAACTTTTCATAGAGAAGGGCGGCGGAGGCGATCCAGACGGAATCCTCCTGGCTGTAGCGGATCTTGAGGCTGCGGTCAGCCTCGTTCATAAAGGCATAGTAGCGCTCTTCGTATTCCGGGTGCAGCTTTCCGATGGCCTCTGTCAGCTCCGGGTGCAGCTTCCACTCCAGGATGCCGTCGTCCAGATTCTTTCCCCAGGCGAAGATGTACCACCAGTACTCGTTGCCGGAGAAATCCGTGTCCGCCTCAAAACCGTTGGCCTCTCCCAGAAGCCGGCCTCCTTCATTCATGCAGGCCAGTACTTCCTCTTCCTTCCTGTTTCTGTGGAAAGAGATCTGCAGGACATTTGCCGCATGGTTAAAAGAAGCGTAAATGTCTTCAAGATAGTCCGTAAGCTCGCCGGACAGCTGGCCGGACTCAAGGATATTGGTCCACTGCTCAGTGGTGTAGCGGCTGTTGGACTTATAATCCGCCTCATATTCAAAATCTCTTTGACGCTGTTTGTCAGTGATCATTGTTCAAGAACCTCGTTTCCCGATTCAAATACTTTCATATAAACTGTGCTGATCCGGTTGTTGTCCATCCTGCGGACCATGAAAAGGAAACTGCCCTCCCGGACTGCCTCTCCCTCCTCAGGGAAATGGCCCAGAAGCTCGATCATGTGTCCTCCGATGGAGTCATAATCTTCTGATTCGATGTGGATGTCCAGCCGGTCGTTGATATCCGCCAGCCTTACAGTTCCGTCGATTTCATATTCATTTCTGCCGATTTTGCGGATGGAATCCCGCTCGGAACCGTCAAACTCGTCCCGGATATCTCCCACGATCTCCTCGATCAGATCCTCCAGGGTGATCATGCCGGCAGTTGCTCCGTACTCGTCCAGAACGATGGCGATTCCCGTCAGGCCGGCACGCATTTCCTCCATCAGGACGGATGTTTTCTGAAATTCATATGTAAAAAAGGGTTTGCGCATGACACGCTGTATGTCAAAGTTGTCACGGCCGTTCTTCTCAAGGTCGAAAAAGAAATCCTTGAGGTTGAGAATGCCGATTACCTTATCTTTTGTCTTCTCATAGACCGGAAGCCTGGAATACTGTTCCTCCACAAAGAGCTCCGCGATTTCCTCCGCGCTCATGGAGGTGGAGGCGAAAACCATATCGATCCGTGGAACCATGATATCCTTGGAAAGAGAATCACCGAAATCAACCACGTTGTTGATCATTTCCTTTTCCTCTTCCTCGATGACGCCGTCTTCCCGGCTCACGTCCACGATGGTCCGCAGTTCCATCTCAGTCATGATCTTCGAAGCGTCCCGGCGGATCCCGAAAATCCTGCACAGGCCGCTGCTTATGATATCCGTGATGAAGATAAGAGGGGTCAGGATCCAGGTAATAAAGCCGATGACCCCGGCGTAGATCATGGCCATGGTCTCGCTCTTCTCGGCAGCGATGGTTTTGGGGATGATCTCCCCGAATACGAGAACCAGCAGGGTCAGGATGCCGGTTGCCAGTCCGACAAATGTGCTGGTCCTGCTGTCCATGCCGATCTGCCTGGCCAGTCTTATGGCAAAACTGGTGGTCAGGGAGGAGGCGGACAGGTTGACGATATTGTTGCCGATCAGTATGGCGGAAAGCATCTTGGAGGGCTGTTCCAGCAGGGCAAGAACCCTTGCCGCCCGCTTGCTGCCCTGTTCCTTCAGGGCCCGCATCTTATGTCTGTTAACAGTAGTCAGCGCTGTCTCCGCGGATGAAAAAAATGCGGAAAGCAGCAGAAGAACAAGCAGTATGATCAGTTGCTGTATGGAACTGTCGTCCAATTCATCATCTCCTTTTCAGCTTACGTGACAGTCTCTCGAAAATGCGGATAAAATCCGACAAAAGTATTATATTTTATGGTGCGAGGGACTGTCAAGCAATCCGGCCAAGGTTGTCATTTTCCCTGTGAGGGGTTATAATAGTAAACAAATGTTTGGGAGGAGCTTATGATCAGATTCGGAATAATCGGAACAGGGCGGGATGCCCTGGATTTTTATATGGCAAACCGCCACAACAAAGACTGTGAAATGACAGCGGTCTGTGGCAGAAATACAGAGGAAGCGAAGACATTTGCCGCCGGAAAGCAGGGCATGGAGGCCCTGGACGGTCCGGATGCCCTGGCATCCTGTGATGATGTGGAAGCTGTCTACATTTCTGGCTTTGCGGACAGTCATTATGACCTCTGCCGGGATATGCTGGAAGGGGGAAAGCATGTGCTCTGCAGGACCTGCCTGGCCGGCAGTTCCGATGAGACAGACGCCCTTTTTGACCTGGCCGAGCGTAAAGGACTGATCCTCATGGAGGGGACAGCGGTCCTTTACAGCAGGGGATACCGGGAGATGAAAGAACATGCCGGAACTCTTGGAAAGCTGAGACGGGCCGTCCTTGTCAGCAGCGTCAGACCGGAGGAGGGAACCGGGGCAGCAGCCTGCGCGGCAGCGGAACCGGCAGCCATGCTGGCAGACCTCTTCGGCAGGCCCGACTGTGTCAGAGCGGCCGGCACATTTGCCGGGGGCCGGGAAAAGGGAGCCGGCACCATCAGTCTGCTATATGAGGAACTGATGGCGGACATACTCTTTTCCACCCTGACGGATTCACGCATGGAGAGCGAGATCCAGGGGGAGGACGCGGTCATGCTGATCGGCCGTCTGCCCAATATCAAGGACCTGCAGATCCGCAGGGGCAGTGTAAAGCAGTATCTGCGTTATGAGCAGTCCGACAATCTGCTCCGGCCGGAAACGGATGCCTTCCTGGAGGCAGTGAAGGAGGGAGCCCTGGCGGAAGGACTGAAGGAGAGGAGCCTTATCACGGCCCGGATCCTTGAGGAGGCGAGAGGGCAGATGGAAGAAAGCCCGGATGAGGATAAGGAAGAATGAGCGGACAGGAAGATTTTTTAAAGAAGATACATGAACTGGAAGACCTGGCAAAGGAGGAAGGGAGTCTGTCCATGGAGGAGATCCGGAAGGCTCTTGACGACCAGGAGATTTCTGAAGAGCAGATGGAGTTTGTCTGCCGTTATTTTGAATCCAGACAGATCAGGATCAGGGGCAGGGGCAGTGAGGATGCCGAGCCGGAGATCCACAAGGAGGACAGAAATGTCCGGACGGGAAAGAGCAGGTCCGATGAGAGAATCGTGCAGATTTATCTTGAAGAGCTGGCCCGGTCCGGTCACATGGAAGCCGGCCGGGAGCAGGAACTGATCTCCCGGATGCTGGAAGGAGACGATGAAGCCAGGAACCGGCTGGTGGAAGCAAACCTTTCCCTGGCAGTCGAGGTGGCCAGAGAGTTTGAAGGAAAAGGACTCCCGGTCAGCGACCTGATCCAGGAGGGAAATCTGGGTCTGATTACGGCAGTATCCCTTTACCGGCCCGAGACCCACGGCTCTTTCCGGGACCATCTGGCAGAGTCCGTGCGCAGTCACGTGGAGGACCGGCTTTCGGATTACAATCATTCGTCCCACACTGCCAGGAAGATGGCCCGGCAGATCAACCGGATGAATGAGGCGGCCACCAGATTCGCCGCCGACCGGGGAAGAGAAGCGACACCCGCCGAGCTGGCGGACCGTCTGGGCATCTCGGAGGATGAGGTGCGCAGGCTGATGAAGACTTCTCTGGATGCCATTTCGGTCATGGAGCTGAACGGAGAACTCTGAGAAAGGAGGACAGGATGCGGTACGAGGAAGACCTGATTGAAGAAATCAGAGAAAAAAATGATATCGTGGATGTGATATCTTCATATGTTTCGCTGAAAAAGAAAGGATCCTCCTATTTCGGCCTCTGTCCTTTTCACAATGAGAAGACGGGATCCTTTTCCGTGAGCAGGGAAAAGCAGATGTATTACTGCTTCGGATGCCATGCCGGCGGAAATGTGATCACATTTATGATGGAATACAACAAGCTGACTTTCACGGAAGCCATGGAAGAGCTTGCCGGCCGGGCGGGTGTTGCCCTGCCGGAACGGGAGCAGACCCCGGAAGAGAGACGGCGCAGGGACAGGAGAGAGATCTTAAAGGAGATGAACCGGGCTGCGGCAGTGTATTTTCATGCCCTCCTGAGAAGCAGGCGGGGACAGAATGCCTATGCCTATCTGAAGGACCGGGGGATCTCGGATGAGATGATCAACCATTTCGGCCTGGGATACGCTGACATTTACCGGGATGACCTATACCGCTA
>CACZQE010000127.1 GCA_902783205.1 uncultured Lachnospiraceae bacterium
AGAAGCTTGGCCCTTATCCCGTCCGTTGCCAGCGCACAGAAGCGGTCCCGCAGAATTCCGTAATCCCCAAGAGGGGCAAAAGAAAGTTCTTCCGACCTGTACTGTCTGTTCAGCTCATGCTGACAGCAGGGCACGGAAAGGATCACTGAGGCTTTCTTCTCCACCGCCTTGTAAAGGGCATAATCCGTGGCGGTATCACAGGCGTGAAGTGTTACCATCATATCGACGGGACCCTGCCTGCTGTAATCCTCCACATCTCCCTTCAGAAATGACAGTCGGTCATAGGCATATTTTTCCGCCAGCATATTGCAGCGGGCAATCACATCTTTTTTCCGGTCCAGTCCGGTAATCCTGACATTATACCCCTTCAGTTCCTTCAGATAGTAGTACATGGCAAATGTCAGATAGGACTTGCCGCATCCGAAATCCAGTATCGATACTTCCCTGTCCCTGGGCAGGGCAGGCAGGATATCTTCAATAAATTCCAGAAAACGGTTCACCTGGCGGAACTTGTCATATCTCCTCTTTACGACGGCCCCCTCTGCCGTCATTACTCCAAGATCCACAAGAAAAGGAACCGGCAGACCTTCTTTAATTATGTAATTCCTGGCCCTGTTGTGAGCCAGAGACACCGGCAGGATGGCAGGACTTTCCGGTGAGGACTTCCCTGCCTCTGCGCCCGCCGGAGCCTGATGCTGCCGGCGGATCGTGACTTTCCCCTTTTTGCTGATTCTTGCAGTCCAGCTGCCTTCAGTAGTCTGAACACGGACCTGCCTGAAATCGGGAATGCATTGGCCAAGCCGCTCCACTGCCCGGTCTCTGTCCAGATTCTCATGAAATACCTGATTTCCCCTGAAGGCAGTCAGCTGAAACTTGAGCCTGTCCCTGATAGCGACGGGACGGACCGTGTATTTCACAGTTTCATTCTGTTTTCTGGGATCGCTTACCGTAATCTGGCAGAGACCGGCATTCATATCCTCTGCCAGCTTCTCTATCAGTTCCTTCATCCCTTTTCCTCCATCAAAGCCGGCAGGAGTTCCCTTACCTTTTCCAGATCCGGCACCAGGGCATAGCATGCTGCTGCCAGTTTTTCATCTACGGGGACCAGATCCGGCACGGCGATCACCTTAGTTCCCGCCGCCAGTCCTGCTCTGATACCGTTCTCGGAATCCTCCAGGACCAGTGTCTCCTCCGGCTTTACATTCCATTTTTCACAAATATAAAGATATACGTCGGGGAAAGGCTTGCCTCTTCCGACTGATCTTGTGCATACAGTCTCCTTGAATCGTCCCGCAAACCCGGTCATCTCCAGGTTCCGGCGGATCACATCCTCCTCGCTGCCGCTGGCCACCACCATGGGGATTCCAAGGGCATCCAGGGCATCTGTCAGTTCCGCCAGACCTTTTTTGACCGGAACTCCTTCCCTGGCAAGAATACTGCTGCGGTGGTCCCCCACCGCTCTGTAAAAACCGTCCGCATCGAAATCCTTACCGAACAGTTCATAGTAGACCTTTTTTATATCATCCGCATTCATCCCCAGATATCCCAGGAACTGGTCCCTTGTTGTGGGCACATTTCGGATCTGTCCCATCTCAACATAGGCCCTGGCGGTCACGCCTTCCGTGTCAAACATCAGGCCGTCCATATCAAAGACTGCCAGCTTCAGCATCTCTTCCTCCTTACCCCGTCCTTTTCCGGACAGGACATATTATAAAGGTTATGATACCACAGATTCCTTGAAAACTCACCACAAAATCAAACGGCTGCATGGACCTTTCCATGCAGCCGCATATACACAATGATTTTCAGGATAAGAATTACTTATCTTACTTTCTCCACTACCTGGCGGACTTCATCGGAAATCTGAGTCAGGCTGCGGATGATCTCATCCTTTGTAGAAGCAAGTTCTTTGGCTTCTCTTGCAATGGTATCAGCTTCATTGCCGGCATCAGCGATGATCTTCTCAGCCTGGGATCCTGCGTCTGCAAGGATTCCTTCTGCCTGCTCATTGGCGTCTTTGAGAATTCCGTCTGCTTCTGTCTGAGCGCCCCGGATAATACTGTCTGCCTCTGTCTGTGCTTCTTTGATGATGCCGTCTTTCTGGTCATCCAGTGCGGACAGCTGTCTGCAAAGAAGATCTGCGTTACGAATGTACTGTCTGTATGCAGCATCTGTGTCAGCAGGTGCTTTAGTCTCCGTAATCTCTTCCGGTTCCTCAGCGATCTCGAAACCTTCCGGTTCCTCCTCGGACATCTGGGGTGCTGTGATCTCCTGCGCACCCTGTACGGAAGCCGCCATGGACAGGGATTCGAGTTCTTTCTCCTGCTCTGCTACGCGGCGTTCTGCGATCTTTGCTCTCTCTTCGGAAGCAGCGGCAGCTTCTTCTGCCTCAAGAGCCTGTGCTCTTGCTTCCTCGGCACGCTGCTCAGCTTCCTCGGCGCGGGCAAGTGCCTCCTCCAGCTGAGCTTTTGCTTCAGCAAGCTGGCGCTCGAGTTCTTCCACTTCCTCACTGTCACCGAAAACCGGAGCCGGCTCGTCTGCCGCAGGTGATGCCGCCGGTGCTTCTTCTTTATCAGCAGCCTCATCCTCTACAATGACACTTTCTCCCCCTCTTAATGCGGCGATTTCCTTGTCCTTTGCCTTGACAATGGCTTCAATCTCGTCACAGATCTTGTCCAGCTGTACATCGACTTCGTCTTTATCATAGCCGAACATGGAGTTCTTAAATGTCAGTTCCTCAACATAGGTTAATAATTCCTGGATATTCATGGCTGCCTCCCTTTTCATTACATGCAAAAATAATTCTTATATTTTATTATAAGCCATCTGCAAAATCTGTCTACATTCAAATAGTAAGAAAATGTTAAGATTTTGATACCATTATATTATTTTTTGGTATTTGCGCATGAACTACTTTCCGCCGGCAACGCCAAGACGGAGCAGGGCTCTCTTCAGTGCCATCTCCGCCCGCAGTACATCTCCGGGTCCGCCTTCTTCAGCCAGTCTTCGCTGGGCGCGGATCCTTGCTTCCTCCGCCCTCTTGACATCTATATCTTCCGGCCACTCCACAGCCTGGGCCAGAATCATGACTTTTTCAGGCAGGATCTCCACAAATCCTTCATGCAGAGCCGCACGTCTGTCACCCTCAGGGGTTGTAATGACCAGTTCTCCCGGAGCTATGATCTGTGTCATCGGGATATGACCGGCATAGACGCCGGTTTCTCCCTCTGTCGTATTATACTCAACCATGGTCACCTGGTCCCGGAAAAATACCTTATCCGGCCGGACAATTTCAAGTTCGAACAACTTGTCAGCCATGTCATCACCTACTTATTATTATATCTTGCAAGCACGTCATCGATACTTCCGGCATTCAGGAACATACCTTCCGGTATCTCGTCATATTTGCCGGCCAGCAGATCCTTAAATCCCTGGATCGTATCAGAAAGCTGCACATATCTTCCGTCTGTTCCCGTAAACTGCTCAGCCACGAAGAAGGGCTGGGAAAGGAATCTCTGCACCTTCCGGGCACGGGACACCAGCATCTTGTCGTTCTCCGAAAGCTCATCCATACCCAGGATGGCAATGATGTCCTGCAGTTCCTTATATCTCTGCAGAATCTCCTGCACCTCTCTGGCTACTCTGTAATGCTCCTCTCCGACCACACGGGGATCCAGCATTCTGGATGTGGACTCCAGAGGATCGACCGCCGGATAGATACCCTGCTCCACGATGGCACGGGAAAGTACGGTCGTCGCATCCAGATGGGCAAATGTCGTTGCAGGCGCGGGATCCGTCAGGTCATCCGCCGGCACATAGACTGCCTGGACGGAAGTGATCGACCCGCTCTTTGTAGAGGTGATCCTCTCCTGCAGGGCTCCCATCTCTGTCTGCAGTGTAGGCTGGTATCCTACGGCGCTGGGCACACGGCCCAGAAGAGCGGAAACCTCTGATCCTGCCTGGGTAAAACGGAAAATGTTATCGATGAACAGAAGAACATCTTTTCCTTCCCGGTCTCTGAAATACTCCGCGATGGTAAGTCCGGAGAGGCCTACTCTCATACGCGCTCCCGGAGGCTCGTTCATCTGCCCGAATACCATGGCTGTCTTGGCGATAACGCCGGATTCACTCATCTCGGTATAAAGGTCATTTCCCTCACGGGTCCTCTCTCCGACACCTGTAAACACCGAATAGCCGCCGTGCTCTGTTGCTATATTACGGATCAGTTCCTGGATCAGTACGGTCTTGCCGACACCGGCGCCACCGAACAGACCGATCTTTCCTCCCTTCTGATAGGGACAGAGAAGGTCTACTACCTTGATACCGGTCTCCAGGATTTCCATTTCCGTGGACTGCTCAGAAAAGGCCGGAGCCTTTCTGTGGATGGGCAGTCTTTCCGCATTTTCGGGGGCCGGTTTATTGTCAATCGGCTCTCCTAAAACATTGAAGATTCTTCCCAGGGTCGCTTCCCCCACCGGCATCGTGATCGGTGATCCTGAGGACACGGCCTCCATGCCGCGGACAAGTCCGTCCGTAGGGCCCATGGCGATACATCTTACAATATCATCCCCGAGATGCTGCGCCACCTCGGCAACCAGTTCCGTGCCGTCCCGGCGGCGGATCTTCACCGCATAATTGATCTCCGGAAGAACACCTTCCGGGAACTTTATGTCCAGAACGGCGCCGATTACCTGGGTAATCTTACCTGTATTCTGTGCTGCCATCTTTTACTCCTTATCAAATTCATCGTCTGACCCGGAAACAGCCTGCTGCCGGCCCTTTCCTGTCAGCTCAGTGCCTCGGCACCTGAAATAATTTCTGTCAGTTCCTGTGTGATCGCACCCTGTCTGGCCCGGTTATAAGCGAGGGACAATGCCGCGATCATCTCCTGTGCATTATTGGTTGCGGCATCCATTGCCTGCATACGGGCGCCGTTTTCACTGGCCACCGCCTCGATAAAAGCCCCGTAGATGATACTGTTGAGATACTGGGGAATCAGCTGGTCCAGCGCCTCGATATCTTCCGGCTCAAAGTTCATGGGTCCTTCAGCCCTTTTTCCCTCCCGGTCCCGGGAATCCGTTTCCGGTTCAATGGGCAGAAGCTTGAGCAGGACCGGCTCGTGGACCACGGTATTTTTAAAATTTGTGTAGGCAATCCATATTTCCCCGATCAGTCCCTCCAGATAGGCATTATATAGAGTTTTACCTACCTCGATGGCATCGGAGAGCAGGGGCTCATTGATGATATCCGACTCATCGGACACGATTTCAAAGCCTCTGTGAGAAAGCCCTTCAATACCTTTCTTTCCGATTCCGTATACCAGGATATTCTCCGGGACAGGGTCAAGCCCGGCTACCGCGCGGACCACATTATTGTTATAGCCGCCTGCCAGCCCGCGGTTGGAGGTAATGACAAGCACGCCCTTTTTGGGGGAGCCGTTGTCGGTCACCGCCGGATGGTCCGGACTGCCGCAGCGGGAAAGAATAGACTGGATGGTCTCATACATTTTCCGGAAAAAGGCCTTGGCGTCTTCCGCCCGGGTCTTTGCTCTCTGCAGCTTGACAGTGGACACCAGTTTCATGGCCTTGGTAATCTGCTGCGTGCTTTCTATACTGGCCTTTCTTCTTTTTATATCTCTGATGGAAGCCATACTGTCTCACCACTCCTAAAACTTCTCTTTAAACTCCCCGATCGCCTGTGCTATCTGCTCTTCCGTTTCCGGGGAGAGCAGCTTTGTCTGCCGTATGGACGAATAGATTTCCGGATATTTGGTATCAATATACTCATGGAGACCTGCCTCAAAGGCAAGAATCCGGTCTACCGGAATATCAAGAAGATACTTCTTTGTCACGGCATAAATCGTGACGATCTGTTTTTCCACGGGCAGGGGTCCGTACTGGGGCTGTTTAAGCACTTCACGGATCCTCTCGCCCTGGTCCAGTCTCTGTCTGGTATCCGCATCCAGTTCCGACCCGAACTGGGCGAAAGCTGCCAGTTCTCTGTACTGGGCAAGCTCCGTACGGATGGGACCCGCAATTTTCTTCATGGCTTTGATCTGAGCGGATCCTCCTACCCTGGATACGGACAGGCCGGCATTGACAGCCGGGCGGAATCCCGCGTTGAAAGCCTCTGTCTCAAGATAAATCTGACCGTCTGTGATGGAGATGACATTTGTAGGAATATATGCCGACACATCGCCTGCCTGGGTCTCGATAATAGGCAGAGCGGTCAGTGAACCGCCTCCCAGTTCCTCGGAGAGCCTGGATGCTCTCTCCAGCAGTCTGGAATGCAGATAGAATACATCTCCCGGAAAGGCTTCTCTTCCCGGCGGTCTCCTCAGCAGAAGTGACAGGGTACGGTAAGCGGCGGCATGTTTGCTCAGGTCATCATAGATGACCAGGACATCCTCGCCTCTTTCCATCCACTCTTCGCCGATGGCACAGCCGGCATAGGGCGCAATATACTGGAGCGGCGCCAGCTCACTGGCTGTGGAAGCCACGATCGTCGTATAGTCCATGGCCCCGTACTCGTTCAGGGTCTTCACAATGTGGGCAACCGTGGAAGCCTTCTGGCCGATCGCCACATAGATACAGTGCATGTTCTGCCCCTTCTGATTGATGATGGTATCTATGGCAATGGCCGTTTTTCCTGTCTGCCTGTCTCCAATGATCAGCTCCCTCTGGCCCCTTCCGATGGGAACCATGGAGTCGATCGCTTTAATACCGGTCTGTACCGGTGTATCTACACTTTTTCTGTCTATGACACCATGCGCTACCCTCTCAATGGGGCGGTAGCGGTCTGTCACGATGGGCCCTTTCTCATCGATGGGCTGACCCAGGGCATTCACAACACGGCCTGTCAGCGCATCCCCGACCGGGACTTCCACGACTCTGCCTGTTGTTTTAACGGTGTCACCCTCGTTTATGCTCCGGTCTGCTCCGAGCAGTACACAGCCTACATTATCCTCTTCCAGGTTCATGACCATGCCGTACACTTCACCCGGAAACTCCAGCAGCTCTCCCTGCATGGCATTTTCCAGACCGTGTACACGGGCAATTCCGTCCGCGACCTGAATAACGGTACCTACATCGGATGTCTCGAGCTTGCCTGCATAAGCTTTGATCTGTTCTCTGATCACGGAACTGATCTCTTCTGGTCGTAAGTTCATTGAGCCCCACACACCTTCTTTCTATCTGTAAATGTAATAAT
>CACZQE010000128.1 GCA_902783205.1 uncultured Lachnospiraceae bacterium
ACGGAAAAGGGCATGGAGATGAAAAAAGAAGCGGGGGATATACCCCGCCAGGTGGGGGCCTGCCTCCAACTGAAGGAGGAGGAAGCAGAGACACTTTACACACTTTTATACAGAATACTGGACGATCTGTCATCCCGATAAGAGGAAGACAGGTTCCGGAAGAAAGCGCTGTCCTTGCCCCGGAAGGGGCCGGGCAGCGCCTTTTTATCAGATGGGAGAAGACTTCCTCTTATAGAAGGGGGAGTCTTGAACTTGCAATAGGTTTGCACCTTTGCTATAATTATTACTTAGACTGTTAAAAATAATACGAAAACAGACCCGACAGGTCTGCCGGAGGAAGAAGATTATGCACTGGTCAGAGAAGATTGCAAAGGATATTATCCGTAGATCACCGGATAAGGAAGAATATGTATGTGCAGCGGGAATCAGCCCGTCAGGTTCCATCCATATCGGAAACTTCAGAGATATTGCCACAAGCTATTTTGTATATAAAGCACTGATTAAGGCAGGGAAAAAGGCAAGGCTCCTTTTCTCCTGGGATGAGTTCGACCGTTTCCGCAAGGTTCCGGAGAATGTTAAGAAGATTGCCCCCCAGCTTGAAAATGAAATCGGGAAGCCTTATGTGGATATCCCGGATCCTTTCGGATGCTGCGGGTCCTATGCTGAGCATTTTGAAAAGGAATTCGAGCGGTCCATCCGCCGCTTCGGAATAGACATGGACTACAGAAGACAGAGTGAGAATTACAGGAGCGGCAGATATGCAGAGCATGTAATCACGGCTGTTCAGAAGAGAAAAGAGATTTTTGACATTCTCGACAAGTTCCGCCAGCAGGTGGCAACACCCGAGGAAAGAGAAGCTTACTATCCCGTGACCATCTACTGTCCCTCCTGCGGCAAGGATGAAACTACCATCACCTCCAGCTCGGAAGACGGGGCAACCTGTACCTACACCTGTAAGTGCGGCCACAGCGGCAGCTGGGATTTCAGAAAAGACTTCAACTGCAAGCTTGCATGGAAAGTCGACTGGCCCATGCGCTGGATGGTGGAAGGTGTGGACTTCGAGCCGGGCGGAAAAGATCATGCAAGCCCGGGCGGAAGCTATGACACCAGCAAGATCATTGCAAAGAAGATCTTCGGCTACCAGGCGCCCATGTTCAAAGGATACGAATTCATCGGAATCAAAGGCTCCACAGGAAAGATGTCCGGTTCTACGGGACTCAACCTGACACCGGAGACCCTGCTGATGATCTATCAGCCGGAAGTAATTCTCTGGCTCTACTCCAGAGCAGAGCCCAACAAGGCCTTTGATTTCTGCTTTGACGACGAGATCCTGCGTCAGTATTTTGAGTTTGACAAGATGCTGAAAATTCATCAGGCAGGAAAGGGAAAGAACTTTGACTATATCGAGGGAATCATGTACAATGCCCTGATCGAGGGACGCCATGTAAATCCCGTACCTATGCAGCAGATTGTCAATTTCGGATCCGTGGTGGATTTCAATGCGGATATGCTGGAGACAGTATTTGAAAAGATCGGGACACCCTACAAGAAGGAAGAGTTTGCGGAGCGGCTTGATCTTGCCCGCTGCTGGCTTGAAAAGTGTGCGCCTGAGAATATGAACAGGCTGCTGGCTTACCGCAACTGGGATTATTATGAGACTCTGGATGAAGCACAGAAAAAAGAAATCAGGCTCCTTCACGACTTTATTGCCGCAGGCGGCTACAGCCTAGATGACCTGAATACATACATTTATCAGATTCCGCGGGATGCGCGGCCTGACTTCGACGAAGAGAAGAAGAAAGCCCTGCAGGCTCAGTTCTTTAAGAACGCCTACCGGCTGATGATCGGCAAGGATGCCGGCCCAAGACTTTACCTCTTCCTCTACGCAGTGGAACCGGACCGCTATCTGCCCCTGCTTGATTTCAGCACGCCGCAGACAGAAGAAGAGAAGCGGCTGGCGCTGGAGGCAAAAGAGGAAGCAGAGAGAATAGCCAGAGAAGAAGCTGCGGCAGCAGAAGCGGCCAGAAAAGCTGCCGAAGAAGAGGAAGCCAGGAAGAATGCTCTTTCACCGGTAAAAGACACCATCACCATCGACCACTTTGATACAGTGGACCTGCGGGTGTGCAAGGTGATCAACTGTGAGGTTGTCAAAAAAGCAAAGAATCTCTTAAAGCTTACTCTCAATGACGGATTCGGAGAGAGAGTGATCGCTTCTTCCATTCGCGGCGAATATGAACCTGAAGAGCTGATCGGCCGCAAGATTATCGTGGTGGCCAATCTTAAGCCCGCCAAAATGGGCGGCGTGGAGAGCTGCGGCATGCTGCTGGCGGCAAGCGGCGACGAATTCGGGTGTAAGATTATCTTTGTGGATGACGCAGTACCGGAGGGTACACCTATCCATTAAAAGCATCCCTGAATGGAGAGATATGGAAAGAATAAAGGCAGGAACCGAAACCGGGACAGAAAACCGGCGGTTCCTGTTTTTTGCAGAAGGAACATCTGAGAATTTTCGAGGTGATATAATGCTGAAGAAGATAATTAAATCCCGTCACAGCCTGTATGTTGCGGCAGTTATCCTGGCGGCAGCAGCTTTTCCGGCGGCCTTTCCCGCCCGGGTTCAGGCAGCCTTCCCCTACAATATGGATGAAAAGCCGGTAATCGCGGAATCGGTCAGCTCCGATAATGTGACCATATTCAGGGACGGCGCCTGCAAAGAGTATAAAAAGGTGGTCTCCGGGGAGAATTTTAAGATTACCATCAGCAAATCCCGGGGAGATGCCCTTTTCGGAAGCTGGGAGAACGGTGAAAAGCAGGGAACAGGATGGATCAACAAAAAAGTGGTAATCCTGCATCCGGATCAGAAAAATGTCTATGCAACGGTCCGGACCCCGATGAACATTTACACCAACTCCTCCTGTGAGAAGAAACAGGACCGGATCAAAAAGTACTCCGGCGTTATTCTTGTGAGCAAAAAGGGAGATGCCAGGCAGGTAATCTATTCTGAGAAAGACCACTACGGTATCGGCTGGATGAAGAGAGAGGACTATAAGAACTCCCTCAAATATGACGGGAGAGAAAAAAGGACCCTTGCCGACGGAACCTACACATTCAGATGCGGCTATCTGGATAACAAGGACGGCGGTATGGATGAACAGCCGGAGACAGACAGCTACAAAACATACGAACTGGCTATTTCTTTCCTTACGAAAAATGAGTATCTGCTCAGTGACATACAAACCGGCCGTTATCTGCATGCGGTACCTGACTGGAAAGAGGGGACATTCAGCCTGGAATGGGCTGATCAGCCCGATGAGGTCTTCGGCCGTTTCAAGGCAGAAAGGCAGACGGGATCCTTTACATTTGCCAACACGATTTCCGGCGGTCTGCTGGGCCAGAGCCGGGAGGGAGAGATGATCCTGACTACGGACGGAAGCACGGAGAGCACACGCTGGAGAGTTCTGGCAAAGGACAGAATCTGCGACCTGGAAAAACCATTCGTTTTTACACAGTATGATCCTGCCTGGTGCAGGAAATCCTATGGCAGTGAAGGATGTATGGGAACAGCAGGCTGCGGGATCCTGGCTACAGTCAATGCGGTTTACTCCCTGACAGGGCAGTATATGGATGTCATGGAACTGGCGGACTATGCGGTGGACAAGCACTACCGGATCATCGGCAGCGGAACGGACGAGGGAATCTTCAAGGCTGCCTGTAAGAAGTACGGAAAGAAATACGGCTTTGAATGGGACGGTAGCAGCAAGAAGATCAAAACACTGAAGAAAAAGCTGAAAGAAGGAAAAACAGCAGCAGTTCATGTGCCGGGCCACTATGTATGTATCAGTGCCTATAATGAAAAGACCAAAAAATATCTGCTGCTGGATTCCAATTATCTGCCAAAACGTAAAGACAGTCCCTACGGAGACTGGATCAGTGAAAGCAGGCTCAGGGAAGGAACACTTGAATCCCAGGGCTTCTTCTTCTTTAAAAGAAGAGACCGCTAGATTAATGTTACAATACATTTATATTATATTTACAATTTTCCGTAACGAATTGAGAAAAGAGACAATCAGTGATAAAGTGGTAATGTCCGACTCAGACACGTAATAATCAGGAGGTAAATATGAAAAAGAAATTATGTATAGTTCTTTCCGCGGTAATGGCTCTCTGCATGCTGGCAGGATGCGCATTTTCCGGTAACGGCGCGGAAGCAACCACTGAAGCCTTTGAAATGGCACAGCCGGATCCTATCGTGATCGATAATCCGGCCCAGTATGTGAAACTTGGAAAGTATAAAGGACTGAAGATCAAGAAGATGTCCACCAAGGTAACGGATGAAGAAGTCGAAAAAGAGATCAATGACAATCTGGGTATTGAATACACAGAGATCAAAGACCGTAAAGATGTTCAGGAGAAGGACGTTGTCAATGTGGATTATGTGACCACATTTAACGGCAAGGCCGATGATGAATGGTCCGATGCCAATCTGGATATTCCCTTATCGGATGAAGGCTATTTTGACTATCTTGAGGATGATGTTGTCAAAGAGCTGATCGGCAAAAAAGTCGGGGATACAGTGACAGTTAAGTCAAAGTTCAATAACGTAGACGAAACCGGCCATGAGGGTCAGGAATGTGAAATGGAGTTTACCATCAACAAGATTCAGGAAGCCCATGTTCCAAAGCTCACAGACAAATATGTCAAAGATCACTTCGGATATGAAACCGTGGAGGAATGGCGGAAAGAGCTTCGCCAGGAGCTGGAGGACACCAGAGCGATGGAAGCTGAGGATGCCAATATCTCCACACTGATCGGAACCATCATAGACGGATCGGAACAGGTAAAGGATTTCTCTCCGGCCCTGATCAAAAAGGCAAAAGAAAACATCGAGATCGAAGAAGGAGCCAATGCGGAACTGTACGGCATGACTCTGGATGACTATCTTAAGGAGATCTACCAGATATCCATGGATGACCTGGCAGTAGCCACGCTCAAAGAGAACTGCGTATGGGCACAGCTGGCTAAGGAGCTTAAGATTGAAGTAACCCAGGAAGAGATTGATCAGGCAATCAAGGATCTGGCACAGGATTACGGTTCAGAAGAAGAGGTAAGAAACCAGCTGTCCGAAGCACAGATCAAGGAGGGTATCGAGGAAGAAAAAATCGTAGAAAAGCTTAAGGAAATCAACGAATTTGTGGACTGATTTTCTGCGAAAAAAAGTGACACCTATGAAAAAAAAGACATAAAAGAAACAGGACGCACCCCTCTCTCCTTTTTTCGGGAGAGAGGGGTTTTTGCATTATCTTTTCCTTGATGTAGTATAAAAATGAGAGTATTATGAAAGAAAAAAGGAGGGGAGTTATTATGGGAAAAATCGGTGTAGTACTTGTATCTCACAGTGAATTGATTGCGAAAGGATTACTGGAGCTGGTTAATGAAATGAACGACGGTTCCGTTCCTGTAGTCGAAGCCGGGGGAGCAGACGGAGGACGGATCGGTACCAGTGCCATCAAGATCGAGGAAGCAATCGAGTCCCTTGAAGACTGTGACCATATCCTGGTCTATGCAGACCTGGGAAGCTCCATCTTAAGCGCCCTGACAGCATTTGACATTATCGATGAAGATCTTGCTGAAAAGTGCCGCCTGGTAGACTGCCCCATCGTAGAGGGAGCACTGGCAGGCGTAGTCCAGGCGACCATCTCAGATGATGTGGAAGAAGTTGTGCGGGTTTCCGAGGCCGCAAGAGAGGCAAGAAAACTGTAACAAAATACCCTGATAACAAAACTGGCTGTTAATTATTATTCATGCATTTTTTGAGGAGGTAATGAAATGGCAAAAATCAAAAGATTATTCAACGATCCTTATGACATCGTAGAAGAGATGGTCGAGGGGTATGTCGGTGCCCATAAGCAGTACGTAAAAATGTGCGACATGGAAGAAGCACAGGGACGTGTAGTACTCGCAAATGATGCCGGCACCCGCGACAAAGTCGGCGTTATCATCGGCGGAGGATCCGGCCATGAGCCGCTCTTCATCGGTTATGTAGGAAAAGACTTTGCGGATGCAGTAGTAATCGGCAATATCAATACATCACCGTCACCCGATCCCTGCTATGCAGCTGCAAAAGCATGTGACAACGGCAAAGGATGTATTTACCTTTACGGAAACTATGCCGGAGACGTAATGAACTTCGACATGGGCGCTGAGAAGGCAGACGAGGAAGATGATATCGAAGTTGAGACAGTTCTGGTCACAGATGATGTGGTTTCTTCCGAGAACATCGAGGACAGACGTGGTATCGCAGGTGACTTCTTCGTATTCAAGGTAGCAGGCGCTAAAGCAGCAACAGGCGCAGACCTGGATGAAGTTGTAGAAGCAGCAAAGAAGGCAAATGACAATACAAGGACCATGGGTGTTGCAATGTCCTCCGCTACCCTTCCTGCAAAGGGCGGCCCCATTTTTGATATGGATGACGGAGACATGGAAATCGGTATGGGTATCCACGGAGAGCCCGGCGTAAGAAGAGGAAAGATTGATACAGCAGATAATGTAATCAATGAGATGATGGATCCCATCCTCAGCGACCTTCCTTTCAAAGAGGGAGATGAGGTATACGTACTGGTGAACAGCCTTGGCGCAACACCGCTGATGGACCTTCATGTATGCTACAGAAGAGTTGCTCAGATTCTCGAAGAGAAGGGTATCAAAGTATATAAAGCCCTTGTCGGCCCCTTCGCATGTTCCATGGATATGGCGGGAATGTCCGTAACCCTTATGAAACTGGATGACGAGCTCAAAGAGCTTATGGATGCACCGTGTGACACACCTTACTTTACACAGGTTTAAAGAGGAATAGACGATGAGTGATTATTTAAGTAAAGAATACTTCGTACAGGTGATCCGGGACCTGATTCCCTTGGTACATGAAAGAAAAGACTACTATACAGAACTGGATTCAGCCATCGGAGACGGTGATCACGGTATCAATCTGGAGATTGGATTCCGCGAGGTGGAAGCACATCTTGACGAGTGGAAGGATCTCAATGTAAAGGATCTTTACAAAAA
>CACZQE010000129.1 GCA_902783205.1 uncultured Lachnospiraceae bacterium
CAAACTCTTTATTTCAATATTCTTTCTATTACAAAATTCTTTCTATTTCAGGAAACCGTTAATAATCTGCTCCTCAGCTTCCTCCTCCGTCAGTCCCAGAGTCATAAGCTTGATGATCTGGTCTCCTGCGATCTTGCCGATGGCAGCCTCATGAACCAGGGCGGCATCCACGTTGTTGGCCTCCAGTCCGGGCACAGCCAGAACTTTGGCATCGTCCATGATGATGGCGTCACACTCGGTATGGCCGTAGCAGGCGGTATTGCCGGCGATCTTGGCATCAAAAAGCTGGTAGGAATCATCCCTTGCCACAGACCTGGAAACCACGTCCGCGCTGGCTCCCTCCCCGTTCAGGTTCACCACATATCTGCTGATGGCGCGCTGCTTACCGTGGGTCATCAGACGCTCGCGGACAACCAGTGAAGCGCCGGCATCCAGTTCAGCCTTTGTGGTACGCTCGGTGTCGTCCACACCTTTGATCTGGACCATTTCCATCTCGGCATGGCTGCCTTCTTCCATATATACTTCCGTTCCCGGGTTGAGGATACGTTTGCCCGTACCGTCCCCGGATCCGTAGTGCTTCTCGACATAGCGGACTTTTGCATTCTTTCCCACAAAGAAGCGGTGAACGCCGTCATGCTCGGAGTCCTTGGGACCGCAGTTATCTATACCGCAGCCGGCAACTATGGTCACGTCACTGTCCTCTCCGATATAGAAGTCGTTGTAGACCAGCTCGGTCAGTCCGCTCTGGGTCATTACGACCGGAATGTGGACACTCTCGTTCTTTGTACCGGGCTTAATCCGGATATCGATTCCTTCCGCGTCCTCCTTGGGAGTAATCTCGATATTGGCCGTGGAAACCCTTCCGGCAGCCTTGCTGTTTGAACGGATATTGTAGGCGCCTTCCGGCACTTTATGAAGGTCTGCCACCTCCCGCAGCAGTCTCATCTGTATCTCATCAAGATGCATCATGTCACTCCACCTCCTGTCCGGACTCTTTTCTTTTCGGCCTGTGGAAATTCTCGTCTTTTCCCAGATCCACTCCGCTCTTTCTGCAGGCAGCCACAGCGGAAGCCGTTCCGATCAGGCCCGGAAGAATATCGTCCCTGTGTCCCTGCTGTTCCAGTTGTCCGTCCTTAAGTACAATCACCTCATCCGCGATGTTGAGGATCCTTTCCTGGTGGGAAATGATCAGGATGGAGCTGTCCTTGATGTTCTCCCGCATCCGCTGGAAGACCTCGATGAGGTTCTGGAAGCTCCAGAGGTCGATTCCCGCTTCCGGCTCGTCAAAGATGGACAGGGTGGATGACTTGGCAAGAAGTGTCGCGATTTCAATTCTCTTCAGCTCTCCGCCGGAGAGGCTGTCGTTGACTTCCCGGTTAATATAGTCTCTGGCACAGAGTCCCACCGCCGAAAGATACTCGCAGGCATCCTGGATCTTGAGCTGCTTGCCGGCAGCAAGACGGAGCAGGTCCAGGACAAGGATTCCCTTGAACTTGACCGGCTGCTGGAAAGCAAAGCCTATGCCAAGTCTGGCCCGGTCCGTGATGGACATGTCTGTGATATCTTCTCCGTTATAAATGATCTGACCGGAATCCGGTTTCTCGATTCCCGCGATCAGTCTGGCCAGGGTGGACTTTCCGCCGCCGTTGGGCCCGGTGATCACGATCAGCTTTCCATCCGGGATCTCAAGGCTGATATCACGGATGATTTCCTTTTCCCGGCCTTCATCATCGACCTGGAATGATATATTCTTTAATTCAAGCATACTGATACCCCTCTCTGTAAGTCATATCCGGCCGGCAGGAGCTTCCCGTTCTCCGAGTCCGGCCCGATTATTGATTCTATCAGATTCTTTAGCGGATTACCAGACCAAGTCGCCATCATTTCTTATTTTTATGGTCCTCAGCCCCTCTAAGACACGGGCTTTTCCCTGCTTTCAGGCAAAAAAGAACCCCTCCTCCGGCTCGCGGGGCCCGGAAGAGAGGTTCTCTTTTTCCGAATTATTTTGTATCTG
>CACZQE010000130.1 GCA_902783205.1 uncultured Lachnospiraceae bacterium
GAATACGAAGAGGCTGACGGCGAGTACGAAGACGACAGCGAAGAGACTGACGACGAGTACGAAGCCGATGACGAGTACGAAGACGACGAATATGAAGACGGCGAGGAAGCCGATGATGAATATGAAGAGGAAGAGGACGCTGAAGAGGAAGAAGCTCCTGTAGAAAAGAAAAAGGGCGGATTCTTCGCTTTCTTCCGCAGAAAAAAGACCATCAATCTTTATGGCGAGGACGAAGAAGGCGAATACGAGGACGAGGAATACGAAGACGAAGAGTATGAAACCGATGAGGAGTCCGGCGGTGAATATGAAGAGGCCGGTGAAGAGCCTGTTCGGGGATATGAAGAGACCGGCGAAGAGTCCGGCAGTGAGTACGAAGAGGCCGGCGAAGAGTATGATGGTGAGTACGAAGAGACCGGTGAAGAGTACGATGGTGAGTACGAAGAGTACGACGAAGAATACGACGGTGAATATGAAGAGGACGACGACGAGGCTGATGATGACCGCCTGACGGATGATGACATCATTTATCTGGACCGGCCCAAGAAGAAAGGTTCGGCAGCCAAGATTGCCGCGGCTGTCGCAGCGGTCTTAGTCCTGCTGATCGCAGCAATCTTCTTTATAAGAAGAAATCTGGGCGGCGGCGTGGAAGGAACCGTCTATGTGGATTCTGTTGCAGACCTGGTGGAAGGCAACATCGATACTCTGGGAATGAACAACCGCTACACCGGTATTGTAGAGACCCAGGAAACCTGGAATATCACCCTGGACGGTGAACTCTCTGTTGACAAGTGCTACGTCAAAGTTGGCGACAAGGTCAAGAAGGGTGACAAACTGTTTAAGTATGATACCAATGAGCTTTCTTTAAATAAAGATAAGAAACAGCTGGAACTGGAACAGGCACAGAATGAGATAACCCAGCTTGAGAAAGACATCAAAACATATCAGTCTGATCTGAAGAATGCAAGCTCCAGCGAGAAGATCGAGCTTCAGACACAGATTCTTACCGCGCAGACAACGATCCGTAAAGATGAGTTTACGATCAAGTCGGCCAAGGAAGAAATCAAGAGGATTGAAAAGAATATTAAAGACGCGACCGTAAAGAGTAAGATGGACGGACTTGTAAGAAAGATCAACAAGTCCCTGGGAGAACCCAATTCCAGTGAGGAGACTGAGGAGGCTCCTGTATCTGACGAGACGGATACCGCTTATATGGTAATCGTCGCCATCGGCGATTACAGAGTTTCAGGCAAGATCAACGAGTCCAACGTAGCCTTCCTTGAGGTCGGGACTAAAGTGATCGTGAGATCCCGTGTGGATGATTCTACATGGAGAGGTGAGATTTCCGAGATCCGGACTGACGAGACGACAGATGACTCTGAAAAGCAGTCCGATTCGGAAAGTTATGTAGACGGTGACGGAGAGACGATCCAGACCGGATCTGTCAGCAGCTATCCCTTCTATATAGAACTGGAATCCGATGAAGGCCTCCTGATGGGCCAGCATGTGATCATTGAGGTGGACAACGGACAGGATGATCCCTCTCAGGGTGTATGGCTCAACAGTTCCTATGTACAGAAGGACGGCGGCAGATATTATGTGTGGGCTTCCAACCGCCGGCACCGTCTTGAAAAACGTGAGATCACAGTCGGAGAATACGACGAAGAGAACGAACGCTATCAGATCACAGGCGGTATCACAGGAGAAGATGAGATCGCTCCTGTAGCCAAAGGCCTGCGCGAAGGAATGAAAACAGAACTGAATTCAGATTACGACGATGACGCGTTTATTGAAGAGGAAACATCTGATGGTGTAGATTATGACACCGGTGAAGCAGATTTCGAGGCAGAGGATTTCAGCGAGCCGGAAGATAACACGGCAGAATGAGGAGGAGTCTAGGAACTATGCTTCTGGAGATGAAACACATTTATAAGGACTACTATCAGGAGTCCATTGTAGTACCGGCTCTTACAGACATCAATATGACAGTGGATGAGGGAGAGTATGTTGCGATTATGGGCCCCTCGGGTTCCGGGAAAACGACACTGATGAATCTGATCGGATGCCTGGACCGCCCGACCAAAGGCGAATATCTGCTGGAGGGGGAATCCATAATCAATTACAGTGAAAACAGACTGTCGGACGTTAGACTTCAGACAATCGGCTTTGTGTTTCAGAGCTTTAATCTTCTGTCAAAACAGTCGGCGCTGGATAATGTGGCATTGCCTCTGAGTTACGCAGGCGTTCCTGTCAAAGACCGAAGGAAGATCGCATTTCAGGCTTTAAAAAAGGTTGGTCTGGAGGACAGAGTACATTTCCGGCCCAACCAGCTGTCTGGAGGACAGCAGCAGAGAGTCGCGATCGCCAGAGCTCTGGTCAACTCCCCCAAGATCATTCTTGCGGATGAGCCGACAGGCGCCCTGGACAGTAAGTCGGGTATCCAGGTCATGAAGCTGTTCAAGCAGCTGAACCGGGAAGGCACTACGGTTATTATGATCACTCATGATGCCAACATCGCCTCGAACGCGAAGCGAATTCTGCACATATTTGACGGAAAAATTACCGAGGACGAAAGAAGGGAGGCGGATCCGATTGGCTAAGAAAAGTAAAGCCGGCAAGATCGTAGTTCCGATCATCGCCCTGCTTCTGGTCATTGCGATCAGCATCGGAGCCTTCCTGTTCGCGAGAAGCCGGAATAAAGCCACAGTAAATGTGTATCCTGTCAGCCTGTTAAATGAAGCGGAATTCTACAGTTACGAATCCCAGCTGTCAGGCGTGGTATCATCTGACCATATACAGGAGGTAAGGCTGAAGTCCGACGCGAAAGTAAAGAAAGTCTACGTTAAAAAAGGCGATAAGGTAAAAAAAGGCGAAAAACTTTTGAAATATGATGCTGAAGAAGAGGAACTTGATCTTCAGCTTCAGGAACTGCAGATCAAGGCAAAAGAACTGAATCTGGAGGTTCTGGAAAAGCAGCTGGAAGAGCTGAAAAAATACGGAAAGATCAAGACCCAGGGAGGCTACAGCGGCACCATCCGCAACAGCAGAGACGAAGATGATACAGACGGAAGTCTGAAACGTTTCTACGGAGCCAGAAAAGCATCTGCCTACTCTCTCTATAATTCTTTTGTGGGACTCTTAAGCCTTGATGTAAAGGCCGAAGAGAACACGGGTGAGCCGCAGGAAGCAACCACCCAGGCGGAAGGCAGTACGCAGCAGGAAGGCGGAGAAGAAGGCGGAGACCAGAAAGAGGACGGAGATGACCAGGCTGTCGGAGATAATGAAAAGGACAGCCAGGGCAATTATACACTCCTTTCCGGGATCAGTGGCGAGGATGCCGGTTCTGACACATTTGGCCAGATTTACTGCTACTTCGAAATGGCAGAAGAAGGCAAGGTTACCGGCTCAGCCCTCAAAGCAGTCGACAACCTCCTGAATGATAAGGAGGCCGCTTATAAATACGTTGTCTTCCAGTGGGTGGACAAAAACGGCAATATCAAAGATACCCAGATCATCACGGCAGGCATGAAGCCCAACGTGGATATCCAGGATGACCAGGAATACGGAATGGGCGATATCATCGGCACACTTGCCTACACACCTAACTCCGTGAAGATCTACAATAAAGACGGCACCGTTGCGGTGACAAGTTTAAAACAGGGAGAAAAAGCCGGATACGCGGCTTCTCTCAATGATGTCATGATCGACAGCCAGTTTGTCAGATGGTCTGTTACCGGCAAGAAGGCAAATGCCACAAAGATGGATGGCAGCACCCTGAAGGTGGGAAGCGGGGAGACAGCTTCCAAGGTAACAGTTCACGCAGAGATGAACGGAGAGAAAGTATCCGAGGATGTGACCATTAAGAAAAAGAGCTCCGGTTCAGGTGGATCCGGCAGCAGCAGCTCGGATGACAGCGATACATCTTCCGATGATCAGGATATTTCCGATGAGCCTCTTACAGGTCAGGAACTCAGGGATGCCATCGATGATAAAGAGGCAGATATAGCCCAGACCAAGACGGAGATCAAGGAAGCCAAGATTGCCTACAAAGAGGCAAAGATGAAGGTGGAAGATTCCATCGTAAGAGCCAAGATCAAAGGAACTGTCGTTCTGGCATATAAGAAAAAGGACATGCCCAAAGACGGCTCTCCGGTTATTATCATCAAGGCGGCAGAAGGCATGTATGTAAAGACATATGTAAACGAGATGGATCTCGATTCCGTAAAAGTCGGAGGAATTCTCACCTGTACCAGCTGGGAAACACAGCAGGAATATCAGGCAGAGATTACGGAGATATCCGATTATCCGATTTCCGGATCTTCCGTCGAGGGAAGCGGCAATCCCAACAGTTCCCTCTATCCGGTGGTGGCATACATCAAGGATGCCGAAGGCCTGACAGCCGGCACGACACTGGATATCACATATGATTCGGTCTCCATGGGAACAGCCGATGAAAATGCCATATCCATTCCCAAGGCTTATGTCAGGGACGAAGGATCCAAATCCTATGTATATGTCCGGGGAAAGAAAAAGAAACTTGAGAAGCGCTATGTGGAAACCGGCGCAGTCATGTACGGCCAGACCATTACCATCATTTCCGGTATCACCGAGGATGATTATATAGCCTTCCCCTACGGCAAGGAAGTTAAGGAAGGTGCAAAAACAAAAGTTTCAGAAGACGTTAACGAGATTGTTTACTAGAAAGGGGACAGAAAATGTTTGAAAACATAAGATTATCTTTTCAAGGCGTCTGGTCCCATAAAATGCGGTCTTTCCTGACTATGCTGGGTATCATCATAGGTATCGCGGCGATCATTGCTATTGTCTCGATCATTCAGGGAAGTAACGAGCAGATCAAGAAAAACCTGATCGGCTCGGGAACCAATACTGTAAACGTCCGTCTCACAGAGGAAGGCGATTATGAGCATGACATGGAAGGCGGCATCCCCAAGGGACTGCAGGTCTTTGATCAGAGCATGAGAGACCGGCTGGCTGCCATCAATGATGTCGAAGATGTCAGTCTTTATGTAAGAAGGACCAATGTTGACTTTGTCTATAACAACGGTACTTCCTTACAGGGCGGAAACCTGATCGGGGCGGACATCCACTATCTCAATGCCGGCGGCTATGTGATTACAGCCGGAAGAGGTTTTCTGGAATCCGATTATCAAAAGTTCAGAAAAGTTGCCATCCTCGATGAGACAGCTGCAAAGAGTCTTTTCGGAAAAGATAATCCCATCGGCGCAACCATAGATATTAAGGGAGAACCCTTTACAGTCATCGCCAAGATGAAAGAGTCATCCCAGTTTGAGCCGGTGATCAACTCTGTGGAGGATTACTATGCCTATTCTCCTGATGAGAATGAAACCAGCGGCATGGTGCTGATCCCTGACACCTGCTGGCCTATGGTCTGCCAGTATGACGAACCGCAGAATGTAATACTGCGGGCAGCGTCTACAGATGCCATGGGAAGTGTCGGAAAAGAAGCGGCCCAGATTCTGAATGATCAGATCAACACAGAGGGATCAGGGGCACTTAAATACCGTGTCAAGGATCTGTCCAAGAATGCTTCTGAGACAGATCAGCTCAGTAATACAACAAACCGTATGATGATCTGGATTGCCTGCATATCCCTTCTTGTCGGCGGTATCGGCGTAATGAACATCATGCTGGTATCTGTTACTGAAAGAACAAGAGAGATCGGACTGAAGAAAGCCATCGGCGCAAGGAAAAACCGGATCATGATCCAGTTCCTTACTGAGGCTGCCGTTCTGACAAGTACAGGCGGTATCATGGGAACCATTGCCGGTATTATTCTGGCTGAGGTGATTTCCAAGGTAATGAACATCCCGGTAGCCATCAGTATTCCGGCTATCATTATTGCCATTGCCTTCTCCACACTGATCGGACTTGTATTCGGGTTCCTGCCCGCAGTGCAGGCAGCTAATCTGGATCCGATCGTTGCATTAAGACACGAATAAAACTGAGAGTTTTAAAAGGCCTGCTGCGGCGGGCCTTTTTTGCCCGGCCGGCTTGCCGGCTTTTAAGGGATATGTTGAAGATAATAAGTATTTATAAGATATAAGGAGAAAGAAGTATGGGCAAGTATTTCGGAACAGACGGTTTTCGGGGAGAAGCAAATGTAACACTGACTGTTGATCACGCCTACAAGGTGGGAAGATTTCTGGGATGGTATTTCAGCCAGGAGGAAGGATGCCGGGTTGTAATCGGAAAGGATACAAGAAGATCAAGCTACATGTTTGAATATGCTCTGGCCGCAGGCCTGACCGCATCCGGCGCAGATGCTTATCTTCTTCATGTAACCACCACTCCCAGTGTCTCCTATGTAGTGCGGACAGAAGATTTCCGCTGCGGTATCATGATTTCCGCCAGCCATAACCCCTTCTACGACAACGGCATCAAGCTGATCAACGAAAAAGGGGAGAAGATGGATGAGGAAACCATCCTGAAGATAGAAGACTACATTGACGGAAAGTTTGAGATTCCTTTTGTTACCGGTGAGAAGATCGGGCGTACCGTGGACTATGCTGCGGGTCGTAACCGCTATATCGGTTATCTGATCTCTCTGGCAACCAGATCCTATAAAGATAAAAGAATCGGCCTGGACTGTGCCAACGGCAGCGCATGGATGATCGCAAAAAGCGTATTTGACGCCCTGGGAGCCAAAACATTTGTAATCAATGCAGAACCCAACGGAATCAACATCAACCGGGATGCGGGTTCTACCCATATCGAGCACCTGCAGGC
>CACZQE010000131.1 GCA_902783205.1 uncultured Lachnospiraceae bacterium
CATCTTTACAAAGGAAATATCGTCGTGATCGAGACCAACAACAGGGCACAGGTAAACGGCAGGTATGTAGGTAAGAAAGTAACGAAATGGGCCGGATCAAAGCACACCATGGTCCTTCTGGGTATGACAGACACAGGCAAGGTCATTGTGGCGGACAGTTCACACCGCCCCTGGGCCGGCAGCATGCAGAGAGTCAAGCTGGGTAATCTGGAAGAAATCGTTAAATACATGATACCCTGCAAGAATAATAAGAAGTATATGTATTATCATAAGCTGGTCGACAGCGGCGGATATATTCTCGTAAACTGATCTGGGAGAGACTAATATGAAGGAAGAGTTAAAAACAAAAGAAGTAAAGGAAACTGCTCCGGTAAATGAAAGCCAGGAAGAAAAAGTCTCCAGGAATTTTATAGAGCAGGCCATTGACCAGGATCTGGCCGAAGGAGTCTATGACCATGTAATGACCCGTTTTCCGCCGGAACCCAACGGCTACCTTCATATCGGCCATGCCAAGTCCATCCTCTTAAATTACGGACTTGCACAGGAGTACGGCGGCAAGTTCAACCTCCGTTTTGACGATACCAACCCCACCAAGGAAAAGGTTGAATTCGTGAAGTCCATTAAGAGCGACGTGGAGTGGCTGGGCGCTGATTATGAAGACAGGCTCTTTTTTGCTTCTGATTACTTTGAGAAAATGTATGAAGCGGCAGTCCTTCTTATTAAGAAAGGCAAGGCCTACGTCTGCGATCTGACTCCTGAGGAGATCCGGGCTTACAGAGGCACCCTGACCGAACCGGGTAAGGAGAGCCCCTACAGAAACCGGACCGTGGAGGAGAATCTTGACCTCTTCCGCAGGATGAAAGAGGGAGAATTCCCGGATGGCAGCAGGGTACTGCGGGCCAAAATCGACATGGCAGCCGGCAACATCAACATGCGTGATCCCATCCTCTACCGTGTGGCTCACATGACCCACCACAACACAGGAGACGAATGGTGCATTTATCCCATGTATGATTTCGCCCATCCCTTAGAGGATGCATTTGAGGGCGTGACCCATTCCATCTGTACATTGGAATTTGAAGACCACAGACCCTTATACGACTGGGTGGTCCATGAAGTGGGCATCTTCGAGCAGCCGCCCCGCCAGATTGAATTTGCCAAAATGTACCTGACCAACGTGGTCACAGGTAAAAGATATATCAAGAAACTTGTGGAAGATGGCATCGTGGACGGCTGGGACGATCCCCGCCTGGTAACCATCGCTGCTTTAAGGCGGCGGGGCTTTACACCCGAGTCCATCCGTACATTTATCGAACTGGCCGGCGTATCAAAGGCCCAGAGCTCAGTGGATTACGCCATGCTCGAGTTCTGCATCAGGGACGACTTAAAGCTTAAGAAAGCCCGCATGATGGCAGTCCTTGATCCGGTCAAAGTAGTTATCGACAATTATCCGGAAGGCCAGATCGAGTATCTGGACGCGGAGAATAACAAAGAAAATCCCGAACTCGGCAGCAGAAAGATCGCATTTGGAAGAGAACTCTACATAGAAAGAGAAGACTTCATGATCGATCCGCCGAAGAAGTATTTCCGCCTCTATCCCGGCAACGAAGTGAGGCTTATGAACGCCTACTTTGTCAAATGTACCGGCTACGAGACGGACGACGCGGGAAATATTACGCTGATTCACTGTACCTATGATCCCGAGACAAAGAGCGGCAGCGGATTTACCGGCCGGAAGGTAAAGGGCACCATCCACTGGGTATGCGCTGATGAGTGCGTCAAGGCACAGGTACGGCTATATGAAAATATAGTAGATGAAGAAAAAGGTGTTTATAACGAGGACGGATCGATCAATCTCAATCCGGACTCCCTGACAGTACTGAATAACTGCCGTCTTGAAAAGGCTCTCGCTGATGTGGCACCATACGACAGCTTCCAGTTTGTCAGAAAGGGTTATTTCTGTGTTGACGCAAAGGACAGCACAGAAGATGCGCCGGTATTCAACCGGATCGTCTCCATGAAGAGTTCCTTCAAATTAAAAAAATGATCAGTCATTAAGAATCTGATCAGGAGACAGGAAGCGAGGTATAAAGATGTATAAGATTGTGAAAAAGCAGGTTCTCAACCAGGCCGTGGAGCTGATGGAAGTCCATGCGCCTTTCGTTGCGAGAAAATGCGAACCGGGACAGTTTGTCATTATCCGTGTTGATGAGGACGGTGAACGTGTACCGCTTACCATCGCAGACTATGACCGGGAAAAAGAGACAGTAACCATTATCTATCAGGTTGTTGGATATTCCACGACCCTGCTCTCCCGGAAAAAAGAGGGAGAATATATCCAGGACTTTGTCGGCCCCCTGGGCGTTCCGGCCAAGCTGGATAAAAAAGAGAAAAAAGTCATCGGCGTAGCCGGCGGCGTTGGGGCAGCACCCCTTTATCCCCAGCTCAGAAAGCTGGCGGAGGAAGGAACCCACGTAGAAGTGATCATCGGCGGAAAGAGCAGCGAGTATGTACTCCTGGCTGACCGCTTCAGAGAGTTCTGCGATGCGGTCCATATCGCGACAGACGACGGCTCCGAGGGAACAAAAGGCTTTGTAACGACAGTTCTTGCCGACATCCTTGAGAAGAACCGCGATGACTATGAAGAATGCATTGCCATCGGACCACTGATCATGATGAAAAATGTGGTAAAGGTGACCAGACCCTATGATCTCCACACCATGGTATCCCTCAACCCCATCATGATTGACGGAACCGGCATGTGCGGCGGCTGCCGTGTGACAGTAGGCGGAGAGACAAAGTTTGCCTGTGTTGACGGGCCGGACTTTGACGGATTCGAAGTTGACTTTGATGAATGCATGACCCGTCAGGGACTGTTCAGAGAAGAAGAACATCAGTGCAGAATCGGACTGGAGGGGGCGAAATAATGGCAAAGAAGAACATGAGTCTTACAAAGGTCCCGATGCCTGAGCAGGCACCGGATGTGCGTAATAAGAATTTTAACGAAGTAGCACTGGGATATACTGCAGAGATGGCCATGGAAGAAGCAGGACGCTGCCTTAACTGCAAGCACAGACCCTGCATGGAAGGCTGTCCCGTCAACGTACCCATTCCCGGCTTTATCGAGAAGGTAGCAGAAGGAGACTTCGAGGCTGCCTATGAAATCATCACCAGCGAAAATGCCCTCCCGGCTATCTGCGGCAGAGTCTGCCCCCAGGAGAACCAGTGTGAAGGCAAATGTGTCCGCGGCATCAAGGGTGAACCCGTGGGCATCGGACGTATGGAGCGCTTTGTGGCAGACTACCACATGGCAAATGCCGTACCCGCTGAGGTAAAGATTGAGAAAAACGGCAAAAAGGTCGCAGTAGTAGGATCCGGCCCCGCAGGAATCACCTGCGCAGGCGAGCTGATCAAAAAGGGCTATGACGTGACCGTATTTGAAGCTCTCCACAAACCGGGCGGAGTATTAAGCTACGGAATTCCTGAATTCCGTCTGCCCAAAGACCTGGTGGCAAGAGAAATCAAGACAGTGGAAGACCTTGGCGTAGATATTCAGACCAACGTTATCGTAGGACGTTCCATCACTATTGATGAGCTGATGGAAGAAGGATATGACGCAGTCTTTGTAGGAAGCGGAGCAGGACTCCCCAGATTCCTCAATATCCCCGGAGAGAACCTTCTTGGCGTATATTCCGCCAATGAGTTCCTCACCCGCGTAAACCTCATGAAAGGATATAAATTCCCCGAGGTACCCACGCCTGTCAAGCTTGGCAAACGTGTAGCAGTCGTAGGCGCCGGCAACGTAGCCATGGACGCAGCCAGAACAGCAAAGCGTCTGGGCGCTGAAGAAGTCTACATCGTGTACAGAAGAAGCGAGGAAGAAGCACCGGCAAGACTGGAAGAGCTTCATCATGCCAAAGAGGAAGGCATCATCTTCCGCTTCCTCAACAATCCCTGCCGGATCCTGGGCGACGAAAAAGGCTGGGTAAAAGGCATGGAAATCATCAAACAGGAGCTGGGTGAGCCGGACGCATCCGGAAGAAGACGCCCGGTACCCATCGAAGGTTCCAACTACACCATCGATGTTGAAACTGTCATCATCGCCATCGGACAGAGCCCCAACCCCCTGATCCGTCAGACCACACCTGGTCTTGATACACAGCGCTGGGGCGGCATCATCGTCAATGAGGAAACCATGGAATCCTCCAAGGAGAACGTATATGCAGGCGGAGACACCGTAACAGGCGCCGCAACCGTAATCCTGGCCATGGGAGCAGGCAAAAAAGCAGCCCGCGCCATCGACGAAAAGTTATCAAAATAAAAAGAATACAAAGCTTCGCGGACCAGAACCGCGAAGCTTTTGTTTATTATCCTACTTATTAAATGGAAAAAACTTAAAAACTTTCTTTTTGTCTCATTGACAAAAATATTTTTCTTTGTTAACATAACTAACTATATATAGTAGAAAAAAGTATACAAAGAAAAGGACAGACACAGTTTAAGAGAGGCACAAACAAGAGAAAGGATTTGAAACAATATGGGAAAGATAATTAAAGAAGCGATTACATTTGATGATGTCCTCTTAGTTCCCGCATATTCCCAGGTGATTCCCAACGAAGTATCACTCAGGACACGCTTAACCAACAAGCTCATGCTGAACATCCCCCTTATGAGCGCCAGCATGGACACTGTAACAGAACACCGGATGGCAATCGCCATGGCCCGTCAGGGAGGCATCGGCGTCATTCATAAGAACATGTCGATCGAAGCCCAGGCTGAAGAAGTTGATAAAGTAAAGCGTTCCGAGTACGGGGTCATTACAGATCCTTTCTTCCTCGCTGCAGACAATACCTTAAGAGATGCAGAAAACCTGATGTCCAAGTTCCATATTTCCGGTGTCCCCATCACTGATAACGGTCGCCTTGTCGGCATCATCACCAACCGTGATTTAAAGTTTGAGGAAGACTATTCCAAGAAGATCAGCGAATGCATGACCTCAGAGGCAGACGGACTGGTTACAGCAAGAGAGGGCATCACCCTCGACGAAGCCAAGAAGATCCTCGGCAAGGCAAGAAAAGAAAAGCTTCCCATCGTAGATGAGAACTTCAACTTAAAAGGCCTGATCACCATCAAGGATATTGAGAAGCAGATCCGTTATCCGGATTCCGCGAAAGACTCCGGCGGACGCCTTCTCTGCGGCGCGGCAGTAGGTGCAACACCCGATGTCCTTGACCGTGTGAGCGAGCTCGTCAAGTCCCACGTGGACGTTATCGTAATTGATACAGCACACGGCCACTCGGAAAATGTAATGAAGACATTTGCCCTGGTAAAGGAGAAGTATCCGGATCTCCAGGTTATCGCCGGCAACGTAGCCACCGCTGAGGCAACCAAGGACCTCATTGACTGCGGTGTAGATGCAGTTAAAGTCGGTATCGGCCCCGGCTCCATCTGTACCACCCGAGTGGTAGCAGGAATCGGTGTGCCTCAGATCACGGCAGTCATGGACTGCTATGAGATGGCAGACAAATACAATATCCCCATTATCGCCGACGGCGGAATCAAGTATTCCGGCGAGATTACCAAGGCCATCGCAGCAGGCGCAAACGTCGTCATGCTGGGCGGCGCTCTGGCAGGCTGTGATGAAAGCCCGGGAGATTTCGAACTCTATCAGGGAAGAAAATATAAAGTATACCGCGGTATGGGATCCCTGGCAGCCATGGAAAACGGCAGCAAAGACCGCTACTTCCAGGAGAACGCAAAGAAACTGGTACCTGAAGGAGTAGAAGGCCGGGTAGCATACAAAGGCAGCGTGGAAGACACTATCTTCCAGATGATCGGCGGACTCCGGTCCGGCATGGGATACTGCGGCGCAGCAACCATCGAAGACCTCAAGAAAAAGGGAACCTTCGTAAAAATCTCTGCGGCATCCTTAAAAGAAAGCCACCCGCACGATATAATGATCACAAAAGAAGCACCGAATTACAGTGTCGAATAACAGTAATTACGACAGATCATAGAAAGAAAAGACACAGCAAAGACCGATGTTTCCCAGAAAAAGCGGGGAGGCGTCGGTCTTTTTGCATTTGTCGCGGCGAATGGGGCGGCTATTTCTGTGTTTTATGAGAAAACTGTTTCAGTTTTCGAAACCTGAAGAATACAGACACTCATATAAAGCTTTAATCATACAAAACGTATTAACAGGACATCACTTCATGAAAAAACAAGGTAAAAAGAAAAAGTCCTCAAGAGCAGAACGGCAAAAGCTTTTGCACATCCTTGCCTCAATCCTGGTCATTTCTTTCCTCCTGGTCATCCTGAGAAATAATCTGACCGACGGAAATCTGACCGGACGCAGATCCGGCAGTCAAAATGGCGGGGCAGGCCGGGTTCCTTCTATTGAAAAGCCGGAGATCAAAGAGGATTTTCTTACTAAAAATAAATACAGCCGGCCGGGGAAGATCCTGCGCAAGGTGGACGGAATCGTCGTTCACTATGTGGCCAATCCGGGCTCGACGGCACAGGATAACAGAGATTATTTCGAGGGTCTGGCAAAGACAAAAGAGAGGAAGGCCAGCAGCCACTTTCTGATCGGTCTTGACGGAGAGATCATTCAGTGTATTCCCCTAAAAGAGATGGCTTACTGTTCCAACCAGGCCAACACCCATACCATTTCGGTGGAATGCTGCCATCCAAAAAAAGACGGGAAGTTCAGTGATAAGACCTATGCTTCCCTGGTGGACCTTGTCAGCTGGCTCTGTGACACTTACGGGCTTACGGAAGAGGACGTTATTAGACATTATGATGTTACCGGTAAAATCTGCCCCAAATATTTTGTAGATCACCCTGATTCCTGGGATTCTTTCAGAGAAGATATCAAAAGCAGACTTGCGAATCAGTAAAAAATGCGATATTATATTAAATTGTTATTACTTGAAGGATTTGATCCCTTTCCATGCAGGAAACGGCTTTTGGAAAAGGGATTTGATAAGGACATAAGTCAAGAAAAGTGAGGGTATATTATGAGCTATAAGATCGGCCTGATTCGCGGTGACGGAATCGGCCCGGAAATCATCGAACAGGCAGTAAAAGTGCTGGATCAGGCAGCGGAAAAGTTTGGCTTCAGCCTTACTTATACCGATATTCTGCTGGGTGGAGCATCCATTGACGCTACCGGAAAGCCTCTGACGGATGAGGCGATTGAAACTGCAAAAGCATGTGATGCAGTCCTGATGGGATCCATCGGTGGTGACGCTGCTACTTCTCCCTGGTATAAGCTGCCGGCTAATCTTAGACCGGAGGCCGGCCTTCTGGGCATCAGAAAGGCACTGGGCCTCTTTGCCAACCTTCGCCCGGCTTATCTTTATAAAGAACTTAAAAGAGCCTGTCCTTTAAGAGACGAGATCATCGGGGACGGCTTCGACCTGATCGTTGTACGTGAACTTACAGGCGGCCTTTACTTTGGCGCCCGCTCTACAAAAGAAGAGAACGGCCTTGTTACTGCTGTCGATACATTAACTTATAATGAAAACGAGATCCGCAGAATTGCAAAGCGTGGATTTGAAATCGCTTTAAAGAGAAGGAAAAAGGTTACAAGCGTTGATAAGGCCAACGTCCTTGATTCCTCCAGACTGTGGAGAAAGATCGTGGAAGAAGTGGCAGCAGACTATCCCGAGGTAACCCTTGAGAATATGCTGGTTGACAACTGCGCAATGCAGCTGGTCCGCGATCCCAAGCAGTTTGATGTTATTCTGACTGAGAACATGTTCGGCGACATCCTTTCCGATGAAGCCAGCATGGTTACCGGCTCCATCGGCATGCTTTCTTCTGCCAGCTTAAGAGAGGACAGTTTCGGACTCTATGAGCCCAGCCACGGATCCGCTCCGGATATTGCAGGTCAGGATCTTGCCAACCCCATTGCCACCATCCTTTCCGCATCCATGATGCTGCGGTATTCTCTGGATCTTGCAGAGGCAGCTGACGCCATGGACGCAGCAGTGGAGAAGGTACTGGAAGACGGCTACAGAACTGTGGATATCATGTCCGAAGGCATGACTAAAGTAGGAACTAAGGAGATGGGAGATCTCATCGCCGAGAGATTATAGATTTCAGGAGGGAATGAATTATGAAGAGTGATCAGGTTAAGAAAGGAATGGCGCAGGCGCCCCACCGCTCACTGTTTAATGCGCTGGGCTATACAAAAGAAGAAATGGAAAGACCCCTTGTAGGTATTGTATGTTCCTACAATGAGATCGTTCCCGGCCATATGAACCTGGATAAGATTACGGAAGCCGTCAAGCTCGGCGTAGCCATGGCAGGCGGCACACCGGTCGTATTCCCGGCAATCGCTGTCTGTGACGGTATTGCCATGGGCCATGTGGGCATGAAGTACTCACTGGTAACCCGTGAGCTGATCGCGGATTCCACAGAGTGTATGGCAAAAGCACATCAGTTTGACGCCCTCGTTATGATTCCCAACTGTGATAAAAATGTACCGGGTCTCCTGATGGCAGCAGCAAGGATCAATGTACCGACCGTATTTGTCAGCGGCGGACCTATGCTGGCAGGACATGTGGACGGATGCAAGAGAAGCCTTTCCTCCATGTTTGAGGCAGTCGGAGCCTACGAGGCAGGCAAAATGTCTGCGGACAAGGTAGAAGAGTACGTGAATAATGTATGCCCTACCTGTGGCTCCTGCTCCGGTATGTATACAGCCAATTCCATGAACTGTATGACAGAGGTTATCGGCATGGGCCTGGCTGGAAATGGTACGATTCCTGCAGTATATTCTGAGAGGATCCGCCTGGCCAAGCACGCAGGAATGAAGGTCATGGAGATGCTTGAAAAGAACATCCGTCCTTCCGACATCATGACAAAGGAAGCCTTCCTGAACTGCCTGACCGTAGATATGGCTCTTGGCTGTTCTACCAATACCATGC
>CACZQE010000132.1 GCA_902783205.1 uncultured Lachnospiraceae bacterium
GGTGCCGCTGAAACGGTCTACAAATCCCAGGTATACATCGCCGCTCTTGATGGAGATATCTGCGCCGATTACAGCAGACTCACTGGGTGTTACAGTGATGATACCGATAGCGGAACGCTCAAAGTCGATATCCGGATTCAGTCCGAGCTTACGGTAAACAATCGGCTTGGGACTGGTGATAACGTGTGCCAGTGTGATCTGACGTCCAGGTACAGTTTCCTGAATGATTCTCAATCTGCCTTCTGTATCCTTGGGTAATAATTCTCTGATATCCATACTTTCCGCTCCTTTACTGATATTTGTACTGCTTTCGCAGGTTATTAACTCGTTTCTATATGAGACGATACTTTTCTTTTTATATGACACATTATATCACAGTCTTTTATTAGATTCTATGAAAAAAAAGCGCTTTTGTTCGCAGTATTTTGTCATATTTGTCAGCATGGAGCATCTGAGTGGCTGCGTCTGATTTCAATATTTATCTGTAATCATGTATAAATTTGTTTTGTATGCGGCTACTCTGTCACCTCTTCTTTGCGGATAGCCTTTGTTCGGATCTCCTCACAGATATCTGCAACAAAATCTGCCAGGGGTTTTGCTCCCTCGTCACCGGCGAAGCGGCTGCGGACAGCTACCGTGCCCTCTTCCTCTTCCTTGGCTCCGACGATCAGCATGTAGGGCAGCTTGTCCATTCTTGCCTCACGGATCTTGTATCCGATCTTCTCGGACCTCTTGTCCACCGTAACGTCCACGCCGTTTCTGCGGAGCTCGGCAAAGACTTTGTCGGCATAATCGATATATTTCTCGGAGATCGGCAGGATACGTACCTGTTCCGGGCAAAGCCATGTGGGGAACTTGCCGGCATATTTTTCAATCAGCCATGCAAGAGTTCTCTCATAGCATCCCATGGAAGTCCTGTGGATGATGTAGGGACGTTTCTTCTCGCCGTCCTTGTCGATATAGTACATGTCATAACGCTCAGCCAGGAACATATCAAGCTGGATGGTGATCATGGTGTCTTCTTTGCCATAGACATTCTTTGCCTGAATATCCAGCTTGGGTCCGTAGAAAGCAGCTTCTCCGTCTGCCTCGACATAGTCAAGACCGATCTCGTCCAGGATTTCCCTCATGGCATCCTGCACTTTGTCCCACTCTTCCGCTGTTCCGATATACTTGCCCGGGTTCTCCGGATCCCATTTGGACATACGGTAGGTTACATCCTCTTCCACTCCCAGCGTCGTCAGGCAGTACTTGGCCAGTTTTACGCAGTTCTTGAACTCCTCATTGACCTGTTCGGGAGTACATACCAGATGGCCTTCCGAGATGGTGAACTGTCTTACACGGGTCAGGCCGTGCATTTCTCCGGAGTCCTCATTTCTGAACAGGGTGGATGTCTCAGCCATACGATAGGGGAGATCCCTGTAGCTCTTCTGCCTTGCCTTGTAGACATAGTACTGGAAAGGACATGTCATGGGGCGGAGGGCATAGGCGTTGCTGTCCGCGTCATTCTCCAGAAGGTTGAGATCCTGGACGCCGCGGATTTCCCTGCCGGCTTCCTCGGCATTTTCAAGATCTTCCTTGTTCTCATATCCGAAAACAAACATACCGTCTTTATAGTGGTACCAGTGATCGGAAATCTTATAGAGGGTGGACTTTGCCATCAGCGGTGTCCTGGTACGGACATAACCCCACTCGTAATCCTCCAGGTCCTCGATCCATCTCTGCAGTTTCTGGATCATCTTTGTTCCCTTGGGCATAAAGAGGGGAAGGCCCTGTCCGATCACATCTGCCGTCGTAAAGAGATCCATCTCTCTTCCCAGCTTGTTATGGTCGCGCAGGCGGATCTCTTCAAGGTACTTCAGCCTCTCTTCCAGATCAGCCTTTTTTGTGTAGGAAGTTCCGTAGATCCTGGTAAGCATCTTGTTCTTTTCGTCTCCTCTCCAGTAGGCGCCGGAGGAGGATGTCAGCTTAAATGCCTTGATGGGCTTTAAGTTCATCAGATGGGGGCCCGCACAGAGGTCTGTGAAATCTCCCTGTTTATAGAAGCTGATGACTGCATCTTCTGGAAGGTCCTCGATCAGCTCCACTTTATAAGGCTGGTCTTTTTCCTTCATCAGGGCGATGGCCTCTTCCCGGGGAAGTTCGAATCTTTCAATAGGAGGATTCTCTTTGATGATCTTTTTCATTTCCTTTTCGATGGCATCCAGATCTTCCCTGGTCATGGGTCTTACATCAAAATCATAGTAAAAACCGTCTTCGATGGCGGGGCCGATGGTATACTTGGCCTCAGGGAAAAGCCTCATGACCGCCTGAGCCAGGACATGGGATGTGGTATGGCGGAAAGCCAGTTTGCCTTCGTCATCCGCAAATGTAAGAATCTGCAGAGTACAGTCTTTATCAATTACAGTACGGAGGTCTTTTTTCTCTCCGTCCACTACGCCTGCGCAGGCTGCTCTTGCCAGACCGCCGCTGATATCTGCCGCGATATCGATGATCGACATGGGCTGCTGATATTCTTTGACTGAGCCGTCTTTTAATGTGATGATCATAGTTCTTTTCTCCTTTTTGACTTCCGGCCGAACGGCCGGGTATTCTCATTTGTTTCGGGCCGGCCGCGCGGGCCGGTTCTTTACTTTATATAGAAAAAGGACCTTATCTGTTCGTCCTTTCCAAACATATTGTTGTACTGAAGGATCCTGTATTCCCTGATCTTTTCGTAATAGGGTGAGCTCTCATCTTCCAGCTCATAATACTTCCCGTCCGCACCCCAGTAGCCCAGGGCATTGATGGCCGGAATCTCCTGGCGCAGCTTTGTCAGGTACTTCATATAGCCGGTGGTCTCCATCCCCGTCACCTCCGCCAGGTAGGTAGACAGGTAATTGTTGCTTGTCCTTTCCACCGTTTTTTCCTCGATGTCATAATTTGCCCAGATCAGGAAAGGCACCTTGTAAAGCTTCTCCAGCTCCTCTCCCTCGACCTGGTCGACAGGCCTGCCCAGGAGGGCGTCGTAAAATGTCTCATCAAGGTCCGGCTGGTGATCTCCGAAGAATATGATCACCGTCGGCTCTTTTTCCTCTTTAAAATAGGCAATCAGGTCTTTTAATGCATCATCGGACATTTTTATCATATTGAGAAACTGCTCTGTAGCCATATAGCCCGCAAGGGGGCCCTGTATCTCTACCGCATCACCTGTCTCATAGGTGCTGCCGTCATAACTGCCATGATTCTGCATGGTCACATTGAACATGAAGAAAGGTTCTCCTGACGCCTTGTTGGCCTTGTAAAGGTCGATGATCTTCCTGTAATCCGCCGCGTCCGTTATATGATAGTTGACCGTATCGGTAAAGACAGAAAAGCTGTCTGAAGAGTAAAAATGTGAGAAGCCCATCAGAGGATAGACCTTGTAGCGGCTGTATCCCGAATTATAGTAGGGATGCAGGGCCAGGGGATGTCCGTATCCCTGGGCCAGAAGATTTCTGACAAGGCCCGGCACCTGATCCCGCAGGAAAAGCTGGTAGGGCACCGAGTTGTCCGGGAGAAATCCCATGGTGTTCCCGGTCAGAAATTCGAATTCCGAGTTGGCCGTATTTCCTCCGAATACAGAGGAATAGGTATATCCCTTAATGGTATTCTTCTTAAGTGACCGGAAAAAGGGCATGTAGTCCTCGGTCACCTGCAGGTCCCCGACCTGCTGCAGATCGGCAAAGGATTCGTTCATAATACATATGATATTAGGCTTCTTCCCGCTGTATTTTTCTGTCGAGGAGAAATTCTCCTCCGCCAGCGTCTCCCCGATAATCCTTTCCGCCTCTTCCGCGGAATAGCCTTCCGGTTCCTCCACATGCAGATAGCCAAATGTCCGCACAGTCGTCAGAAGGGTTCCGTAAAAGCGGTATTTGAACTGGGGCCGGTATACCCTGAAGTCCACACCTATGGACTCCAGATAGTCGCTGAACACATAAACATGTACAAATGCAGTCGTCATGCCCACGCAAAAGACCAGATAGACCAGACGCTTCTTCCAGGAGAGGAAGGGAATCCTCTCAAGCTTAAGCAGAAGAGCAACCAGAAACATGGCCAGTATGATCATTTCCGCCGTCTCCACATCGACAACAAAAGAGTAGGTATTGGCTACCGACACAGCTGTCATGAGCGAATATATATCAGAGGCGATAAAGCTCATGCTGCGGAATACCGTCAGCTCGTAATTCATGATCGAGAAAACGGCTGTGAAGAGGACCATGGCGATGGATGCCCCCCTCACACTGTTGCAGAGAAGGAGCAGGATCAGGTAAATAAAGACATAGATCAGAAAATCCAGCGCCATATAAAGGGGCGGGAGCTTATAAAAGGGGCTCCAGAACTGCATGTGGCTGTAAAGCTCCATGGCAAGAAAGCAGACCGGCGGTGTCGTAATGGCCGCTATGACGGTAAGCCTCTTATTCAGCTTCGGTGACGGCCTGACCTTAAGAACGGTCAGGATCACCAGCAGTCCCCAGAGGACGCCGCATATGGTCAGGCTGTCTGCGTAAAAACGGTCCCAGAAGATGGGGGCAAAGGGATCATAATAAAGATCCGGCGTGGCAAAAAAGGCTACCGGCAGAAGGAATTCCAGGAAGAGGAGGAAGTTCCGCCCGGATTTCCCCCGGAAGAACTCCCGGATACTCCGGTTCCGGCCCTTCTTCTTTTTATCTGTATTAGTTTCTTTTCTGTCCTTACTCTTCTGCATTCTTATATTGTCTCCGGTCCGTCCCCGATTCCTTTTTCATAAAAAAAAGCCCTGCTCCGACGAATTCTTCGGAGCAGGGACGATATCATCGCGGTTCCACCCTGCTTATCCGCCCGCAGGCAGATCGGCTTCATTCGGCGGTAACGGTGCCTTCCGGATCCGATTAAGGATCTCTCAGGGGTGGTAACATACTCTCTTTCCTTAAAGCGCTCTCAGCCGCGGCGCCTCTCTCTGTCAGGAAATCTCCTGAATATATCTTCCCCGTCAACGATTTTTCAGATGGATAACATTATAACATACCTTTTTTGTTTGTCAATCAAGAATCTCCCGCAGGATCTGATTCACAACGGCAGGATCCGCTTTACCCTTCATGGCCCTCATGGTCTGTCCCACGAAGAATCCCATGGCTTTTTTCTTTCCCGCCTTATAATCTTCCACAGACTTGGGATTGTCAGCCACGATCTTTTCGATCACTCCCCGCAGGGCGCCTTCGTCGCTGACCGTCTTGAGACCGTGCTCCTCCACATACCGGGCGGGATCCGCATTTTCAAGGAATATTGCTTCAAATACCTTCCTTGCCGTCTTACGGTTGATTTCGTTTGCCTCGATCATACGGATCAGGCTGACCAGTCTGTCCGGTGAAAATGCTATGTCGGCCGCTTCCATGTTCTGCTCTTTGAGCAGACGCATGGTGTCACCCATGATCCAGTTAGACACCTCTTTGGGTGATGCCCCCAGGCCGATACAGTCCTCAAAAAGATCTGTGAGTTTCTTATCGGATGTAATGATATCGATGTCATAGTCCGGCAGACCATACTCCTCACGGTAGCGGGCCTGCTTCTGATCACGGAATTCCGGCTGGGCTTTTCTGATCTCATCGAGCCATTCGTCATCGATCACTACGGGTACCAGATCAGGTTCCGGGAAATAGCGGTAGTCCTGGGCGTCCTCCTTGGAACGCATGGGGTAGGAATAAGCTTTATCATCATCCCATCTCCTGGTTTCCTGGATGACCTGGCCGCCGTCTTCTATCAGGTCGATCTGCCGCTCCATCTCTCCCTCAATAGCTCTGGAAATGGCACTGAAGGAGTTCAGGTTTTTCATTTCCGTACGGGTTCCGAAGCTTTCCTGGCCAGCCTCACGGACAGAGAGATTGACATCAGCCCTCATGGAGCCCTCCTGAAGCTTACAGTCAGATGCTCCAAGATACTGGATGATCATGCGGAGTTTCTCCAGGTAGGCAATCACTTCCTCCGCGGACCGCATGTCCGGCTCGGATACGATTTCAATCAGGGGCACGCCGCTTCGGTTGAAATCCACCAGAGAATTGCCGGTGGCAGGATCATGGATCAGTTTTCCCGCGTCTTCTTCCATATGGATCTCGTGGATACGGATCTGCTTCTTTCTGCCGTTGGCCTCGATTTCCACATGGCCGTTCCTGCAGATTGGCAGATACAGCTGGGAAATCTGGTAATTCTGGGGATTATCCGGGTAGAAATAATTCTTACGGTCA
>CACZQE010000133.1 GCA_902783205.1 uncultured Lachnospiraceae bacterium
CCTTTTCCACAATATGACAGGTTTTATTCCTTTCTGGTATAACCTGACAGAGGTCCTGGGAGTGGTCTGCCTGCTGTTTGCCATAGGACTGGCGGCGACAGGACTGGTGCAGCTTTTCCGCAGGAGAGACATTTTTATGATGGACAGGGAGTTCCTTTTTCTGGGGACCCTCTATATTCTGACCCTGATCATCTATATAATCTTTGAGAGATCCTGCATCAACTACCGGCCTATGCTCCTGCCGGGGGACAGATTTCCGGAGTCCTCTTTCCCGTCCACCCATACCCTGCTTTCGGTGACGGTCTACGGCAGCGCCATGATTCTGATTGGCAGACTTGTCAGCAACAGGATTATGGCAAAAGCGGCAAGGATACTCTGCCTGGTTCTCTGTATCCTCACGGTAGTCGGCAGGCTCTTAAGCGGCGTCCACTGGTTTACGGATATTCTTGGCGGCATCCTGCTGGGGCTGACATTGGTGAATCTGTACGGACTGGCCTGCCAGGTATCCGGAGGCGGGCAGGATGAGGAACAGGCGGAAGAGGCCGTCTCTGAAAGCGGAGAAAACCCGGGAGACGGGAATGAATAACTTGAAAAGTGATATAAATTGAAGTATAATTTTAACAGTATTCACGTGTAAAAACTGCTTAAAATATTAATCTTTAACTTAAGAAAAGGGGGAAAAACATGGCAGATTGGAAAAACCTTGATACTTTGAAATCATTTGACAAACTTTGTTCCTATGAGAAAAAGGTCGACATCAAGGAAGCACTGACAGGTGAAGCCGGAGCAGACCGCGTGGCAGCATACGCAGCTCCCATGGCAGAAGGATTCAGCTTTAACTACGCTGCAAAACAGGTTGATGACGACCTTCTTGATATTTTTGCAGAGCTGGCGGATGAGGCACAGCTTGTTGACAAGTACGAAGAGCTTTACAACGGTGCTGTGATCAATACAGGTGAGAAGAGACTGGTACTCCACCACCTTGCAAGAGGACAGCGCGGAAAAGACGTCATTGCAGACGGCGTCAACAAGAGAGACTTCTATGCAGGACAGCAGAAGAAGATCAGAGAGTTTGCAGAGAAGGTACATGCCGGCGAGATCACCAATGCAGCCGGTGAAAAGTTTACCACAGTTGTCCAGATCGGAATCGGCGGCAGCGACCTCGGTCCCCGCGCTCTCTACATAGCTCTTGAAAACTGGGCAAAAGTGAACGACACACTGAAGATGGAAGCTAAGTTCATCAGCAATGTTGATCCGGATGACGCTTCCGCAGTACTTATGGATATCGATGTTGCACATGCTCTTTTCATTGTTGTTACCAAGTCCGGAACAACCCTTGAAACACTGACTAACGAAGCATTTGTAAAGGATGCCCTTGAGAAACAGGGCCTTGATCCTTCCCGCCATATGCTGGCGGTAACCAGCGAGACATCTCCTCTGGCGAAAAACAGCGGCTATCTGGCAGCATTTTTCATGGATGATTACATCGGCGGAAGATATTCCTCTTCCTCCGCAGTAGGCGGCGCAGTTCTGTCCCTGGCTTTCGGACCTGATGTATTTGAGCAGATCCTGGAGGGCGCAGCAGAGACGGATAAGCTTGCAATGGATAAGGATATCCGCAAAAACGCAGCTATGCTGGATGCAGTGATCGGCGTTTATGAGCGTAATGTTCTGGGCTATGAGTCAACGGCAGTTCTGCCATACTCCCAGGCACTGGCACGTTTCCCGGCACATCTGCAGCAGGCAGATATGGAGTCCAACGGTAAGTCTGTAAACCGTTTTGGAGAGCCGGTTGATTATGTAACAGGCCCGGTTATCTTCGGAGAGCCCGGAACCAACGGACAGCACAGTTTCTATCAGCTGCTTCATCAGGGAAAGACCATCGTTCCCCTGCAGTTCATCGGCTTCAGAGACAGCCAGATCGGCAATGACGTGGTGATCGAAGGAAGCACCAGCCAGAAGAAACTCTGCGCAAATGTAGTGGCACAGATCATTGCCTTTGCCTGCGGCAAGGACGATGAGGACCGCAATAAATACTTCGAGGGCGGACGTCCTTCCAGTATCATTATCGGCGGACAGCTCACACCCAGATCTCTGGGAGCTCTTCTGTCCCACTTTGAGAACAAGATCATGTTCCAGGGATTCCTCTGGAATGTCAACAGTTTTGACCAGGAAGGCGTTCAGCTTGGAAAGCTTCTCGCAAAACGTGTACTGGCCCATGAGACAGACGGCGCACTGAAAGCGCTCAGTGATCTGATGGAAATCTGAGAGCAGCCGAAAAAGTAAAAAAAGAGATCGGATGATCTGAAAAAAGGCCGGCAGTTTCATGAAAAACAGAAACTGCCGGTTTTTGTTTTCCGGCAGTTTACAGGAAGCAACTGTTTATTCCGTAAGAACATCTTAATCCGTATTTGATTGACCGGACAGAAGAGAATAGTATATAATATATTATTAACAATTGTGTAATACCAGCTTGCTTTTTGCAGCTTGAATACAGGAGGAAACAAGATGAAAGGAATCATTCTTGCTGCTGGAAAAGGAACCCGTTTATACCCCATTACCAAGCCGGTCTGCAAGCCGCTTCTGCCGGTTTATGACAAGCCGCTGATCTACTATTCCATCAGTGTCCTTATGCGCGCAGGTATCCGGGATATCCTGATTATTGTTCCGCCGGGGCACACGAATGTGTTTGAAGATCTGCTTGGAACCGGAGCACATCTGGGTGTTTCGATTTCCTATGCGGAACAGAAGGTACAGAGAGGAATCGCCGATGCTTTTATCATAGGGGAATCTTTTATCGGTGATGATTCTGTATGCCTGATGCTGGGGGATAACATTTTCTACGGTCCCTCCTTCAGACGTAAATTGAGAAAGATTGTAAAGGATTTTCATGACGCGGTTATCTTCGGTTACTATGTGCCGGATCCCAGACCCTTCGGTGTTGTGGAATTTGATGAAAACGGCGTGGCTCTTTCCATTGAAGAAAAGCCCAAGCACCCCAAGTCAAATTACATCGTACCGGGCCTGTATTTCTACGACAATAAGGTAATCGAGATAGCCAGGAATCTTGAGCCTTCCGCAAGAGGAGAGCTTGAGATCACTTCCGTGAACAATGTTTATCTGAAAGCCGGTAACCTTCGGGTAGAACCGCTAGGCAACGAGTTCACCTGGTTTGACGCAGGAACCGCAGACAGTCTCTATGAAGCGGCAGGCGCCATCAGAACTGCCCAGAGAAGTGGTAAGCTGATCGGCTGCCCGGAAGAGCAGGCTTTGCGCAACCGCTGGATTACAGTGGACCAGCTGCGGGATATTGCCGGTGAAATGGAACAGACCAAATACGGCCAGTATCTTTTCGGTCTGATTGACGAGATTGAAAATGATTACTGATGATGCTCAAAGCAGAACAAGACAACTGCTGGGGCAGAAAGCCCTGGATAAACTGGCTGACAGCCGTGTTGCCGTATTCGGACTGGGCGGAGTCGGCGGTTATGTAGCGGAAGGACTGGCAAGGTCGGGAATCGGAGCATTGGATCTGATTGACTATGACACGATCGCCCCTTCCAATCTGAACAGGCAGATTCTGGCTTTGCACTCCACATTGGGTACCCTTAAGACTGATGTGGCAGAGAAGAGGGTGGCGGACATCGCACCCGGCTGCAGAGTGAAGAAATGGAATCTCTTCTATCTGCCTGATACAGAGAAACTGATTGATTTTTGCAAATATGATTATGTTGTTGATGCAATTGACAATATTACCGGCAAACTCCTCATAATAAAGAACGCACAAGAAGCCGGTATTCCTGTCATTTCATCCATGGGGACCGGCAATAAGCTGGATGCATCGGCCCTGCAGGTGGCGGACCTTTATGACACAAGTGTCTGTCCTCTTGCCCGTGTGATGCGCCGCGAATGCCGGAAAAGAGGTATCAGGAGTTTGAAAGTAGTTTATTCCACCGAACGGCCTGTCTCGACCGGAACTGCTGTCCCGGCGAGCATAGCCTTTGTTCCCGCA
>CACZQE010000134.1 GCA_902783205.1 uncultured Lachnospiraceae bacterium
ATTTCTTCCGCCATGGTCATGATTTCTGCCACTCCGGCTTTGTCATCAGCTCCCAGAAGGGTACTGCCGTCAGAAGTGATCAGGGTCTTCCCTTTCATCTCATTAAGATCGGGAAACTTATCCGGGGAAAGGACATGGCCATCTTTCAAGAAGATTTCTTTTCCGTCATAGTTTTCATGAATCAGAGGGCATACATTTTCCCCGCAGTAATCCGGAGCTGTGTCCATATGGGAAATAAAGCCGATCCGCTTACATTTTTCATAGCCGGGGCTGGCGGGTATGCTTCCATATACATAACAGTTCTCATCCACATGCGCATCTTCTATGCCAAGCTCTTTCATCTCATCCACCAGGATCCGCGCCAGATCGAACTGCCGCATGGTGGAAGGGGAAGTTCCTGTGGAATTGTCGCTGGTAGTATGGATCTTAACGTATTTCAGAAGTCTTTCATATGCTCTCATAAAACATTGTGCCTTTCCTGTATTTAACTGAATCTTTTGTTGTGAATTTGTATTAAACTATAAAATACGGCAGGTCAGACTGATAATAGTCGTATTATCCTGATGCATATCAGATGCGGCTGCCGCTTTTTTCTGCAGTCTGTGATGTATATAACCGGGACTGTCGGGGTTGGCAAGGATGACTTCCATGATCTCCTGATCTGTCAGGGCATTGCTGAGTCCGTCACTGCAAAGGAGAATCACATCTTTGTCTCTCAGGGGCAGCGCCTGCTCGTTGCTATCGATCAGTTTGATTTCACCCATGCCGATGTAGCTGATCAGGCCTGCACCGCGAAAAGCCTCAGCCTCATATTTTTCCCTGCTGATCTTTCCCTCCTGATAAAGGTCATTTAAAACAGTCAGATAAATGTGTTCACGAACCACACAGAATATTTCTCCCTCACGGATCACATAGATCTTACTGTCTCCCACTGACATCCACCAGGCTTTCCCGTCTCTTATAAGGACGGAAACAACCGTGGTTCCCGTATCCAGTGTCTGTCCGGAGGAATCCGTCAGAGATGCCACTTCCCTGTCGATCTCCTTTGCGGCATTCTCAAGTGACTGGCGGATATTGATATCCTGCGCATAACGGATTTCATTCAGAACTTCCGAAAAACGCAGGATGGCAAGGTCGCTTGCCATATCGCCTGACTGCATGCCTCCCATACCGTCGCAGATGACGGCTACGGCATTGTCCATGGATTCATTAATATCCAGATAATAGCGGTCCTGCTGACTCCTTCTGCCTCCGATCACGCTGGAAGATGCCCCGAGTATAATTGTCTTAGTCTGCACAACCTGTTGATTTTCTTCCATAGAACACTCCTAAAATGGCAGTACTGCCAGAGCTGAGTAGTTATCCCTGTTATCCGGTCTGCTGTTCTTCAGGACAGTCTCTTCCATCCGGACCAGCCAGTCACTTACATCAGTACACTTCTTTAAAGCTTTTTCCATTTCTTTTTCACTGATATGTTCCCAGAAACCGTCCGTGCAGAGGAGAAATGCATCCTGGCTGCCAATAATGACCGGATCACTCAGATGAAATCCGACTTCCTCCGTGTCTGAGCCGAGAACAGCCAGCAGTCTGTTACGGTCCGGGTGGGAAGCAAGTTCATCTTCTTTTATTTCTCCGAGATTTAAAAGCATCTGCGGTACACTGTCATCCACTGTGCGGAAAGCAAATTTCCCTTCCCGGAAATAGTAGAGCCTTGAATCCCCAATATGGCCCCAGGAAAAGCGGCTGCCTTCCTGCCATAAGAGAACAAGCGTTGTCCTCATATTCTCAAGAGAAGGATCCTGTCCGATCTTTTCCCTGATAGCCTTCTGGGCTTCCGTAAAACAAAGAGACAGAAGATCCGGGTCATTGTAATGATATGGATAAAGATTGCGGCACAGGTCTGCAGCAGTCCGGGAAGCCACCTCGCCTCCCCTGTGTCCGCCCAGACCGTCCGCCAGTATATAAAGACCCTGTTCCGGTCCCATATGGGCAGTCCCGATGCAGTCATCATTCTTTTCCCTGCCTCCGACTGCCGATACATGTGCAAAGGTAACCATTCCTTCTCCTTTCCCTATCTGTCTTTGGAAACATTTTGCAGGAAGCTGATGCATAAGAGGCTGAATACCAGGATAAACAGCGCCATCATGCCCCAGCACTGGGCCAGGTGGGTCATATTGTGGGCGTACATGGCCTTTGCTCCTGTATCCATATACTTCAGGTCGAGGAATTCAACGGAAAGTACATTTCCCATGGATTCCACTGACCACCGGCTGATGGTAAAGAAGGATATCAGTTTGGAGAATCCCCCCAGATTAAACAGAACACCCGAGAACAGGAGCTGTATGATCAGGAGGAAGGGGCTGACCGCCATGGCCCGGTCGCTGTTTTTCACGACGGATGAAACCAGAAGTCCCATGGACGATGAGGAATAAATGGTCAGCCAGACTGTCAGCAGCATCTCAATAAAGGCTGATGTAAAGACTCCCTGAGCCGCTATCCGTCCCTGTCCGATCAGAAGCCAGAAAAGGATGGAGAATATGACGGACTGGAATAATGTAAGTACCAGCATGACCAGAAGCTTGGAAAGAATGTAGGTGGTCAGGCGCAGGTTTGACATGTATTCTCTTTTCAGGATGGCCCGTTCCTTACAGATTTCCTGTATGGTATTAAAAATACCCACCCATATGGCTGAACAGCAGAAGGTAAAAAGAATCTGTGTAGTAGGTTCGAACTCTATAAACATCTTTTTGCTGGCGACCACCTTGATCAGAAGCGGTATCAGAACAGGCTGGATGAACATAAGCATAAGCCTCTGGCTGTCATTCAGCATCAGTTCCATATATCTTCTTGAAAGGATGCCCAGCTGCTGTAAAGCGGATTTGCGCCCTGGTTTGGCTATCCGCTCTCTTTCGCCTCCGTGGCTTTTTCCTGTGGCCGGATGGGTCTGCGCATAATAAGCCGCCCACCGGTCCGTGTCTTCGTCAAGCCTGTTATAAATGTCAACAAGGTCATCTGTCCTGAAGAAATCCAATGCTTCCGAGGGTGTTCCCAGGAAAGAAAGCTTACCTCCTTTGCCCATGAAAAGGATCTTGTCACAAAGATGCAGGCTCTGGGTAGTATGGGTGACCATAATAATGGTCTTTCCCTGTTCTTTTGAAAGACGGCTTAAAACCGTCATCAGTTTCTTTTCGGTTCCCGGATCGAGGCCGGATGTAGGCTCATCCAGGAAAAAGACTCCGGGGTCTGCCAGGAGCTCTACAGCGATGCTGGCACGCTTTTTCTGTCCTCCTGAAAGATCACGTATCATGGTTCGCCTGTGCTCGGACAGTTCCATAAGGGAAAGTACTTCTCCGATTCTCTCATGGATCTCTGCCTTGGATGTGCTGTCAGGCATTTTCATTTTCGCTGTATAGTAAAGCATCTTATACAGGGAAAGGTTCTCATATACGATATCTTCCTGAGGCACATAGCCGATAATATTTTTCAGGATATGATAATACTTTCTTAAAGGAATACCATTGTAGGTGACCACACCCTGATAATCCTGGTCATAGCCTCCAAGGATTTTAAGGAGTGTGGATTTGCCCGCGCCGGATCCGCCCACGATGGCAATAAATTCATTGCCGTTGATCTGGGCATTCACG
>CACZQE010000135.1 GCA_902783205.1 uncultured Lachnospiraceae bacterium
CCATTTTTGGTTCTTTCATTGACAGCACAAGATGAATATCAGTTGATTGTTTCAATTCGGATTACATTTGTATTTCCACTTTCACCGCTGGTGTTTCCTCCTGTCATAACGACAGTATCTCCTTCTTTAAGGCCGAGGACTTTTTTACTCTCCCGCAAGGCGTAAAAATTCAGGACCTCCATACTTGGGAAGTATTCTGTCAGGACAGGGAGAACGCCCCAGGAAAGTGAGAGCTTTCTCCATGCGACTTTGTTTGTTGCAAAGCCCAGGATTGTGATGGGTGTCCGGAAGCGGGATACCATCCTGACAGTAAGACCGCTGATCGATGTCACGACAATAGCCTGGGCATTCAGGTCAATGGCCATGGTACAGGCAGCATGTGAGATGGCATCCACCCGGTTCTGAATATTGAATTTCTGTGTATGAAAATGGTCTATGTAATCAATATGACTCTCTGTTTCCTCCGCAATTTCGCTCATGACACGCACGGATTCAACAGGGTATTTTCCTGCAGCGGATTCTCCCGAGAGCATGATGGCGCTGGTTCCGTCATATACCGCATTTGCCACATCGCTGATCTCAGCCCGGGTTGGGCGGGGATTTGATATCATGCTTTCCAGCATTTCTGTTGCGGTAATTACGCGTTTGCCGAGAAGACGGCATTTGGTGATCAGGTATTTCTGGATGGCAGGAAGTTCGGTAAAAGGTACTTCCACACCAAGATCACCCCGGGCTACCATGACTCCCTCGCAGGCGGAACAGATTTCGTCGATATTATCAATACCGGACTGATTTTCTATCTTTGCGATAAGATCAATCCCGTTTCCGCCATTGTTCTGCAGAAATCTGCGCAGGTCCAGCAGGTCCTGTTTACAGGAAACAAAGGAAGCCGCCACAAAATCCACGCCATTTTGAATTCCGAAAAGAATATCCTGCTTGTCCTGTTCGCTCAGGTAATCCTGATGCATCACTCTTCCGGGAAAGCTCATGCTCTTCTGATTTGAGAGTACTCCGCCCGTGATAACTTTGCAGTGGATTTCCGTATCCTCGATGCTCATTACTTCGAAGATGACCAGCCCGTTATTTACAAGGATCTTGTCGCCGACTTCCAGATCCTCTGCCAGGCCGCTGTAATTGACTGATACGATGGTCTCGTCACCCACTATATCACGAGTTGTAAAGGTGAAATCGGCTCCGTCCAGGAGTGTTACTTTTCCATCCTTAAAGGTTCTGATACGATACTCAGGGCCTTTCGTATCCAGCATGATGGCAATGGGCAGATTCATTTCCTCCCGAACCTCTTTAATCATGTCAATTTTCTTCTGGTGTTCTTCGTAGGAGCCGTGGGAAAAGTTTAATCTGGCCACATTCAGACCTTCCTGACACATTGCCTTAAAAATGGCAGGATCTTCACTGGCAGGCCCTATGGTACAGATGATTTTTGTTTTTCTCATAATTACCCTCCTCTGAGATAAAAGTTAATATTGTCAGTATTATACAGTAAGGTTTATACAGTAACTGTCAGGTTACTCCAGACTGAGCCCGCATATCCTGCAGTCTCTTGTTCCGACAACCAGATATTTTTCATAGACGGCCGGTGACGCTTCGATGGTACACTGGCCGAAATCATATTCATTATAGACCTCTCCGGTCAGTCCGTTGAGCAGATACATTTTTCCGTCGGAGCTGCAGTAAAGGACCGCCCCGCTGCCGTCGGAATTGTAGACACAGGCGGGAGAGGACCATGCATAAGCTGCGGAATGCTCCCAGGCAACCTCTCCGCTGTCCTTTCTGATGCAGGCCAGAACGCCGTGACCGGTATCTTCTGTCATGGACACAGTCACGTAAATGTAATCCGAAAGATCATTTCTTCCCAGAGCGATTGTTGACTCCACTCCGCCGGATACGCCCTCTCTGGTATGACATTCATACTCCTTCTGCCATACGATCTCACCGGTTTCCGCGTCAATCTTCCAGATCGGGATGGTGGCTGTGTCCATACTGCGCCAGCCCTGATGGAAGGAAGTGCTTATATAGAGATAGAGCTTGCCGTTCTCTACGCTTAAGACCGGACTGGAATTGGTATCATCCAGGGTATCCTGGGCCCAGACCAGCTTCAGGGTATTCAGGTCCAGACACATAAGGCAGCCGCCGTTCTCCGCAATAAAGAGATAGCCGCCGTAGACAGCCGCACTGTCTTCCATACCAAGCCAGAATTCATCACCGCTTCGTACACCCCTGTATTTCCATTTGGCCGTTCTGTCCGGATCTACCGACAGAGTTCCTGCTTTCTCATCGTATTGTGTATTCAGGTGAAGCAGGTAGAGAACTCCGTTTTCACCCGGATAGATCAGGGTATCTGACTCGGCATCCACCAGGGCCGAGGAATCAAAGAAACTGACACTTCTCTCGGCGAAAGGATCTTCGTTGCCGAAGGTATACAGTGTGCTGCAGTCAATAAGGCTGATGATAAATGCACGGGACTTTCCGAGCTTGCTGCTGTAGCCGGAGCCCAGATAGAGGAGAGGATAACCGCGGGGGTCCAGGGCTCCCGACCCTTTAAATGTGAATCCCAGATTGAGGACATCCCGGGTCGGCTCTCCGGTCTTCAGATCCAGGAAATAGACTTTGCCGTCCAGGCAGGCGTAGATCACTTCCACAAGATCGTCGTCCTCTTTGGCCCAGTCATACATGTTCATGATTTCTTTCGTTTCCCGGGGCCACTTCATCATAAGGGGCTGGCCTGTCCAGCCGCTTCCGGTCCAGGCCTTGCCGTTATATCCCAGAGAGTCGCTGGGGACCTCCCAGTTTCCCTGGATCCTGTACTCCTTCATGTCCGCTGTTCCCCAGGTGGGATCATCCCTGAATGTATTGCCCCGGAAGGTCACGATTCCCTTTTCCTTTGTATAATTGACAGGACTTCCGAAGTTCATCCGGTACCAGGGGGTAAAAGCATCCTCCGAAGCCAGTTCTTCTCCGTCAACCATGATCCCTGTGTCGGCAATCAGCCGGTCGGGCTCGGTTCCGGGCACGGAGTGGGGTGAAAAGCTGTCCGGTATTTCCTCTTTACGGGCTGCCGCATTTTTCTTTTTCTTCTTGTCCCCTTTTTTTTCGGACTTTTTCTTCTTTTTTTCGACCTGGCCTGACGTCTGCTTCTTATCCGAAGCCCTTTCTTTCTTTTCGGCAGGCCGGTGAAGAAACAATCCCAGGATCAGAATCACCAGAAGAAAGGCCGCAGCTATTGCAGTAAGCCGGCGGATCATCTCTTTTCTGATCCTACGCTTTCTCTGCCTCTCCCGGATTTTCCTGCGATGAGCCATTGATCTTTTCTGTTCTTCTTTATGTTCAGGCTTATCCTTTTTTTGTGTATCAGACATTTTTTATTCCTCCTGCAATCTCAGCCGGCAGTTGACTATTTTTTCATCACCACTTCCGGAATATCGGAAAAATATACGGTTAAATATATTATAGACGCCCGAAGGTACTACTGCAACCTGTTTAGACCTTCCCGCCGCAGGGACTTGACAGGTGACCGTTCGTTCTCTATAATTAAGAGAACGAACGGTCACTTTTTGTATTCCGGGAGGATATCATGGCTAAAGATACAAAAGAAAGAATATTGGATGCAGCATTGGAAATGTTTTCGGAAAACGGCTATGCCGGTACGAATATCCGTGAGCTTACCGCCTCTCTCGGACTGGTCAAGTCTTCGATGTATAAGCATTTTAAAAGCAAGGAAGATATCTGGAATAAGCTCCTTGACGAACTGATCATTTATTATGATGAAGGCTTCGGATCTGC
>CACZQE010000136.1 GCA_902783205.1 uncultured Lachnospiraceae bacterium
CCTTCCAGTCGAAAGACGGCCGGGAGTTCATGCGGATCATGATCCCGAACCAGGACCAGTCGGACAAGACGCCCTGGGCGAGCTTCGTGCTTCCGGCGAAGGCAGTCCATGAGAACCAGTACGGCAAGGGTCTGTGGGCCAAGATCCCTGCGGATGGAACCACGGTCGTTTCAAAGCCTGTCCTGAAAGGTCAGGATGAACAGGGCAAGAACATCTGGGAGGACCAGAAAACAAAGGTTCCGAACAGGGAGCTGAAGGGAATGGTCGAGTCTTACAAGACCAGGGCACCTCAGGAAAAGGCAGCCGAGCCCAGGGAATCGGCCAGGAAGAAGCTGGACGCCCTCGTGAAGGACACGGCGGAAAAGCTCTCTCCGGAAAAGATCCCGAAGGCGAAGTCAAAGTCCAGGAAGGGTCCGGAACTGTGAGCCAAAGAGGCGGCGAAAGCTGCCTCGATACATAAATATTTGTGAAAACCCGCAGTATGACACACTTTATTAAAGATCATGTGGTATGATACGGGCGTACGGGGAGAATGCTCCCGGTATCTATAAGCTAATCTGGAGGTTTTATGATGGGTGAAGTCATCAAATTCAACTCTTCATCTCCCATTGAAGACAGTGATAATGAATTGATTGAGAGTACTGAAAGTATGGCTGCAGTATCAGAGAGCGTATTATCAGACCTTCATGCGGAACTGGCTAATAAATCTGTGATGAGCATGCCTATTGCGCAGCTGGCCACACTGGGAGCAGGTGTTTCATCACTTATACCTGCACTGCGTACTGTTACTCAAACAACTACAATCAATGCTGATGGTTTATACAAACTTGCAAATGCCGGTGTTGGGGATACCCTGAAAATTGCAAAGAACGGCAATTTTTGGGGTGCATTTAAAACTGCTGATGGGGCATCAAAGTTTGCGCAGCTGCAGGAGGCCGGTCCGTTGACTGCTACCAATACTTCTGTTGCAGCCATCAATCCTGCCACAATGATGATGGCTGTAGCCCTGTTTTCAATTGAACAGCAGCTCGGAAATATAGCAGAGATGGAAAAACAGATCCTATCTTTCCTTGAGATTGAAAAGGAATCCAAGATAGAGGCTGATGTCCGAACGCTGTCAGATATCATTACGAAATACAAGCACAATTGGGATAACAACCTGTTTATCGCAAGTAATCATAAGATGGTCCTCGATATTCAACGTTCTGCGAGAGCAAATATGCTTTCTTATCAGGCGCTTGTCAGTGATGAGATAAACTCAAAACAACTGATCGTGGCACAAAAAAAGGTCAAAACAACCCTTGAGGATTTTCTGAAGAAATTTAAGTACTATCGCTTGTCACTGTTTACATACTCCATGGCCTCCTTAATTGAGGTCATGCTGAGCGGTAATTTTAAGGAAGAGTATATCGATGGAATTGGGGCAGAGCTGAGAAAACTGTCATATGATTACAGAATGTTGTTTTATGATTGCTCCATTCATCTTGAGAAACTTGCTGGCATTGCTGTGGAAAAGAATGTTGTAAAAGGAATCGGGGCTGCAGGAAAAGCCTTGGGGAAGGCTATTGGCAACATTCCAGTCATAAAGAATGGACGAGTGGATGAATTCCTTCAGGAAAAAGGAACGAAGCTGCAGAAAAGTGCTGAAGGCATGGAGACAGATGTAGTAAGGTCCTTTGCAGCGTTAGGCGATCCTGGAACACAGGTTTTTGTCTCTCGCCTGGATGATATGGTTCGGATTTATAACCATACAGTGGAGATCGGATTTGATAAAGAGAAAATTTACCTGATAGCAGGGTAATACAATTATAAGATCGTTCCTGCATCTTCCTTACATCAATACATAGCACTTTGCCTCGAAGGTGAAGTGCTATTTCTATGCCCATTTTCAGAAGAAGGAGGATGCACGAAATGAAACTTGTCATTGCCGAGAAGCCCTCGGTTGCCCAGTCCCTGGCCCGTGTGATCGGAGCCACGAAACGTCAGGACGGGTACCTGGAA
>CACZQE010000137.1 GCA_902783205.1 uncultured Lachnospiraceae bacterium
CGGTCTGCATTGATCTGTTCAAGACTGTCTTTGGCTGTTGTCTCGTCGCACAGTTTTACCAGAGACAGACAGGCCGCTTCCGCGCTTATCACATCCCCGATCTGCCATGCGGACAGTATGGCAGCGGCGCCGTTCATGCGGGCCGGGCCGGCTTTGGGCATATAATCCGGCATGGGGTCCGGCAATGTTTTACTGTCGGAGTCCTGTGCAAGCAGGTATTCCCGCACCCGGTCAATGCTTTCTTCCGGGATATCAGGCAGGTATCCGATCTCCGCTTTGATCCTTCCGGTGGGATGAAAGAGCTCGTTCTGCTCTTTTGCCGTGCTGATGCCGTACAGCAGCTCTGTTTCTTTCGCCTTTTTAAGGATAGTCTTTTCGTCATCCCTGCCACTTGCGTGCAGGATAAAGAAGGGATTAGTTTTCATTGATCTTTTTCACCCCTTCCTCTAAAGTTCTGCTTAAATACCCGGCGTCAGACCGGCCCCAGAAAGGTTCGAAATCATAGGTTTTCACATTTTTGATCAAATCCGGCTGCGGACTTGTAAGCGGGTCGTAGGGCGGATCATTTTTCTGAGCTCCCAGTATGGCAAAATGTCCGGGTCTCTTTTTTTCATAGACTGTCACATTATCATAGATAAAAACCAGCGGATAAGTCTTGGGAAGCCTGGTATGAGTTATCCTGGAGGTGTGCATGGTAAATTCCAGTTCCAGTTCAACATATCCTCCTACCCCGCAGGCAGCGTCCGCCAGAAGGATATGACTGCATTCATCCATGGAGGCAGCTCTTTTTTCTTTTGAGAGTTTATAAAGGCTTGCCGGGACCAGTCTGATTTCAAAGTTTCTGTCATCTTCATCATCCCAGGGCAGCTCATTGCTGTTGGAATCAGGCAAAAAACCTTTGTCCCTGAGATAGCGCCCGTCATGAGCTGCCGAAAGGCGTCTTGAAAAAACAAGAAACTTTGATTTGTCCGGCACGGTCAAGGTATTCTTCTGATTTGCTTCCTCCGAAGAATCTTTCCAGGGCTTATATGCCGTAAGGCTGACATCTGTCACGATTGCACCGTCCGGAAAAATGTCACCGGGGTCTATACCTTTTTCTTCCAGCCATGCACAGTACTTCAAAAGGCTGTCAATATCGTCAATATTCTTTGCAATCTTTCGGAGTTCACGAATCCGCCCTGTCTCACTTCCGGCAGTATCTATCACTTTTTCAGATTCACGAACCTTCTGATCATGGCGGATTTCATGAGCCTTGGATAAGAGTTTCTCTTTTTCTTTGGCATCGGTCACTTTTTCTATGATTTCAAGAGCTTTGGCATAATTACCTTCTTCGAGAAGATCCCGGCTCCAGGCAGTGTAAGCTTTCTGGACTCCCGCCCGGTCACCGGTCTCTTTGTATAAGCTGACCGCCAGTTCAAACTCTTTCTCATCTGTCTTCTGAGAAGCCAGCATTTTCTGACATGAGGGAATGGCTTTTTTTGCCCGGTCGCTGAACGTAAGCTCTCCCAGTGTCAGCCTCCAGTAGACGTCAAGAGCTGCCTCATAATCGGCCTCTTTTTCCAGTCTGCTCGCGCGGGCCAGCAGCTCTTTCTCTTTAAAATGTATATATAGCGGCAAAAGTAAGAGCAGCGCAGCAAACAGGCAGGCCGCGGCCACCGGCAGGAATCTTAAGATCTTCCTTTTCCGCATTTTTGTCCGTGCCAGCCCGTCCCGCTTAACCATGGCCTTTTGCATGGTTTCCCGGGCCTGCCCGAAATCACCGGCTTCCTTAAGCTCTTCTATACATTTGCTTAGCGTAAGAAGATCATCCGACCGGTCTACTTCCTCTGAAAGCCCGGACAAAATCCTGTCAAGCTCGGCCCGGCAATCCGTCAGATGAGCGGCGCTGTCACTGAAATAGCCCAGCAGGGCGAACTCATGAGATGCTCTCAGGAGATTCCTGATCCCGCCTGTCTTCTGATGAACAAGAGCGGCCTGATAAAGCGGCCTTCGCCAGTCATATTCAAATGTATTTTCTTCCGATACCCTGCTCACTGATTAAACCCAAACTTTCTTTGCTTTTTTACCGGTGCCACAGACCCGCAGGCTCTCTGCAGAGTCCGGGCCGTGATGGCTTTCTGTTTTTCCCTGACACTGATCTTCCCGGCTTCGCTGACTACAAAGGCCACGTCACTTAAAGGCCTGCCGGCCAGTGTGCGGGAAAGCTTGGAAAGCTCCAGATTGCCCTCTGTGGGAAGTCCTTCCAGGAGGTGGTCAAGGACATCTCTTACCTCTTCCTGAGAAGGCATATCGACATTGATCTTGTGGTCGAACCGGCCTTTTCTGAGTATGGCCTGATCTATGGAATCCGGCATATTTGTCATACCGAAAACCAGCACATGATGACCGGCTGCCTCGGGAATCCTTCTCAGAAACTCTCCCACTTCCTCCATATGGGCCTCGACATTACCTCTGGCCTGATCTCTCGACAGGAGAAAAGCCTCCAGCTCATCGATGATCAGGACAGAAGGTGCATCTTTAATGGCCTTGTCAAATATACGTGAAATGTTCCGGCTGGTCTCATGGATGTATTTGCTGCCGACCGTCCCGGATGTGATCCGGAAGATCGGCCAGCCCAGGTAGTCCACCAGCTTTTCCACGGCAAATGTCTTGCCGCTGCCGGAAGGTCCGTAGAGAAGGGTCGGTCCGGGGAATCCTACACCGAATTTTGCATATTCCTCTTCCCGGTCTATAACATCCAGGATTTCCTCCCGGAAGAAGCGTTCCAGGTCTGTCCGTCCCGGAAGGCTGAAGTCACCTTGCTGCCGGGGCCGCCTCTTCCCCTCTGCCATGCCTTCTTCCGCGGAAACTTCCTGAGAAGCTTTATCTTCACCTTTCCAGGTTCCGTCTATTGATCTTGGCATGGAAAGGACAGAGCCGTCCCCTTCTTCCCTCTCTTCAAGTCCAAACATGGACAGCAGGCCCAATCTGGCCTCATCGTCCAGGAAAGAGGCATATTTGCGGATTCTGGCCGTATCAGACAGATATATATTCATTCCTCCGCAGATCCAGCGTCCCAGGATCAGATTCACTTCTGTTTTCTCCCGGTCTGTAAAGGTCGGAAGAACCAGAGAAAAGGAAGAGATGTAAAGTCCGTCTGCAAGAGACACATTTGTACGCTGCCTGGCGGCACGGAGGGCTGACGCAAAGTCCAGGACCTGCCGCGTATTCTGGGGGAAAGGTCCGAACTCCACAGACGATATCATCTGACTCGCGGAAGCCGTCACAACAAAAACGTCCTTATCCCCGGCAGACATTTCAAACATCAGTCCCTCTTCCAGAAGATCTCTGGCAATCCACCGGCTGTAAAGATCCGCCGTCACCAGGAGGGCATATCCCCCTGAGGCCGTAGTATAAAGCTGCCACTCATTTCCCCTCACATAAAGGGTCTGTGCAGTCTCCCCATCCGGGAGAAGGGTTCCA
>CACZQE010000138.1 GCA_902783205.1 uncultured Lachnospiraceae bacterium
ACCGGCCGGCACACCGGTTTCACTGATCTCGTAGTAACCGTTCTTAATGCCTCCTATATACGTCTTACCATTTGCACCGGTGTATTCCGATGTTTTTTCAACCTTATCAGAGTCGTTCTCCGGATATGTTCCGTACCCTTCCGGATCCAGCTTTTTCAGTGTGAACTGTGCATTCGGAAGCGGGGTACTCATATCCGTGGCATCGACTTTGAAGAGGTTAACGGTCATGTCTTTGTTAAAGATCGTTACTTCCGCATCGGTTCTCATTTTAATCTTTCCGTCAGGTGAAACATTGGTATTGTTCTGTATCAGATATATGCCGCTGTCCGCATCGTCATATGTACCATCTGTCAGTTCTTTTCTCGCAAACACATACCCTTCAGGAATTCTGTTTTCTCTTTCAACGACATAAAAATCTGTTCCGGGAAGCAATCCGGGGATCTCGATTGTATATCCTGCCCGGATATTTCCTATCGAACCGTATTCACCGGAATGGGAGCAGACCGCAGGTTCTGTTCCAAGGTCAGTGTACTGGTTGTTGAAGTAGTGTTTCGATCCGCCTATTTCCTTCGTCAGGTAATATTCGCCGACATGGTATGGCTCCAGATTTCCGCTGTGTCCCTCCAGATAGACATAGAACTCATAAACAAGGTTCGGATCCACACTCTGCGGATCATCGCTTTCTACAACTTTATTGATCAGCAGTTTCTGGACATCCTTTGGCACGTTTTCGAATACGACGCGGGCCCTGTCAGCGACCATCTGAGAATCCGAACCTACCATTCTGAGAGCGCTGTCCGTTTCATCGGTCAGCATTGTCGCAGTGACATGGTTGATATCTACACTGTCCCACATGTCAGGATCGATTTGAATTTCCTCCACGTAATATTTCAAGCGCTCATCGCTGACAGTCAGTTGAATGGTTTCACCCGGACGCAAGAAGAAGATTCCGTCTTCAAATGCTGCCGGAATTTCGGTATTTTCATACACTGCCTTTGTGACTAGCTGTCCGGATCCGACCTGTGTGACCGGAACATAATTCGAGGAATCGACTTGTTCCTGGACATATACCTTGAACGCAAAGCGCCGGTCTGTATAGTCTGACTGTGCGGATTCTGTCACTTCCTTCTCAATGGCGAAGGTCCCCGGTGGGATGACCGGCAGATTAAACCTTATGTTCAGGTTGGAAGCACCCATGCCGCTCTCCATGTAGAACATCTTCAGATTATGGGATCCATAGGCCTTGAATGAGGTGTAGTTTCCGCCGTCATCTTTGTTAAAGGTGCTGTCAAGAAGCGCCGTTATTTCTGCATCGCTCTTTCCTTGTTCCTTATAGGCCAGGCGGAACTGCTCTGCAAGTGTTGTCCTCACCTCGCCGGGCACCGTTTGGCCTAGTGGACTGGTTTCGCCGGTGACAGAATACTTGTTTTCACTGGCAACGAAGATTTCTCCTGTCGTGAAGTTGATGACACCGTGGATCGCGCCATGAACTCCTCCGATGTCCAGCGCGAGCATATCATCAACAAATACCCACAAATCATCATCCCCGTTAAACTCATAAATGATATCTTTGCCGCGCTCATCCAAACCGGTCTTTGTCATGCAGAAGTCCGTCTCCATTTCCATACCAAAGGAATAGTTGATATCCTGCAGTGAGCGCAGCGCTGTTCCATATTCAGGATCATCCGGTGTCAGGAGAGCATCGTTGACGTCATACCACATATATTGCGAAGTACTTGCCTGTCCAAACGTATTGTATGGGAAGAAGTTGCCGTGGTAATTCGCTGTTCCATTTCCGTTCGGAGCAGCGCCCTGATCATATACGGTAAAGTTTCCGTTGTTGTAATAGGCGTAATTCTGAGCCGAGTTGTAAGAGAAATATCCCGTCTCATCGTAAGTACCCTGCAGGAATAGGTGGTTTACATTATTTTGAATAGAGTCCACATGGCTCGTATTCCCGCCGAACAGTTCCGTCAATGAATTGTTCGTTAACGAAGCAACAGGAACACCGTTGTTCAGATTGTGCTTCACAAGATCCAGCGTGACCTGATGCCCGGAACGATATACTCCGTCTCCAATCAAAGTCTCCATCCATGCCGGACGCTGACCGTTTCGTCCCCCGTTATAATCAAACAGGCTGAGCCGGATTCCTTTCGAAGCGCTGTCGACCGTGGCAACCGGTCTTGGCTGATTGTAATTAACTGCCTCCGTATTTCTTGCAAAGAAAAACTCTTCTGACGCCCGTCCGTCCACTGCGGTCAGTCCTTCGTGCTGAATCTGAAGGCCGGCATATTCGATGTCATTTGTATCCCATGCTTCGATTTTGGTACCATAAGTACCGTCGTCAGGTCCTGTAAGCTGCAGACCCAGCGGCTCCCCCTGTATAAGGGAATCCGCATTCAGCTGCGGCGCCAGGAAGTGTGTCGTTCCGTCTTCATCTGTATAGGCGAGTTCATAATAACCGCTCGGAACGACCTGATCCGGACCATCCACCCCGGGAACTGTTCTTGTATATACAATCAGATCCCATTTGATATCGCGCGGATCCTTCCACATGATTTCGGAACCGAGATCTGTCACCTTTGCCAGACCCCCGTCATGGGTAACCGCATAGTAGTCATAGTTATACTCACCGTTATTGTATTCTGTAGCATAAAAAATGACATCCTTCAAAACCTTGCCGGAACGCGTGGTGCGGTAGGAGCCTTCGGGCACCGCTGCCCCCTCTTCGGTCACTGTGTCAACGCCATTCTCAATCGCGTAATTTACTAGTTCTGTAATGCCGATTTTGTTCTGTTTCGCTGATGGAACATTCTGCGCATATCCGGAATTGTACAGGGAGGCCGCCTCTTCTGCCGTCAATGCGCGGTTCATGATCATCATTTCATCCAGATATCCGGTGAAGTACTCACCACTGTTCCAATTCGCTTTACCAATCTGGAAAATGCTGTTGTTTCCGAGGATATTGTTCAGTGCAGGCTGCACGTATTTGGTCTGTTTCTGAACTCCATCCACATAGACCGTCGTCGTATTGGTTCCGTAAACGACCGTTACATAATGCCAGGCTTTGTTGCTGGACCCAGTCTGGATTTCATAATTGTTGTTGTTGCCTCTGCCGTTATAGAATCTTTGCTCATACAGATTTCCGCCATTATGATACGCACCGATATAATACTCATGCGGATAATTCTGCGGATTTCCATTCGGCGCCGCATAGTATGCCCAGCTGGTCCGAGCATCCGTTGTGTACGCCCAGTAAGAAATTGTCGCCTCTGTCAGGCCGGTCATCAAACTGCTGCCGTCTGCCTTTGCGACAGACAGTGCATCATTATTGGAGTTTTCAAGTTTCAGCATATTCCCGTCGTAGGCAGGTGCAAGATCCGGCTTGGCGCCATTGGCGATTGGTGACGCATAAGAAGTGATGCCGTTTACAGTACTCGTAAAACCGCCGCGTCCATCGATTTCATCAAAATCGAAAAACGCAATCACGCTATCGGAGATATCGCTGTTATCGATTCGATCGCTTACAGTTGCGAAAGGAGAAAAGCTGTCGGTGGAAAAGCTTACTTCCATATTACCGTCATCGTTTTTATCCGCAGATGCAGAAAGTATTTCCGAACCGTCATCCGCGAAATGGACAATGGAGATTTCGTTCGCTTTTTTCGGATGGTCTCCATCGATGTATTCGATCACAACGTCCACATCCGCAGCAGGTTCGATCTTCTCCCCTTCAAACTGAATGCTGATATCAAAAATTCTGAAAAACGAGAAGTCAGAAGCATCCAGCAGCTTTTGAGCCTTGTTGTTAAGCTCCTCGTAGGTTTTGCCCTTTGTGATCTCGCTGACTTTCAGCTCCGCACCTTCCGGGATCTGCGCGTCTTCGTCATAGGTCACCGTCACCTTGTAGGCATCACCTTCCACAGTGCTGGTTCCGCTTTCACCCTCAACAGTGTACACGAGAGCATACACGCTGAAGGACGTTGCTTCAAACGTGGTTTCTGTCAGCTTGCCGCCTTTGATTGCCGCTTCAACGCGTTCAGCGTCAAGCACCTCCGGCGTGACCTCTCCCGAGTCTTCGTCCACTCCAAAATGCACGATGCGCAGATTGTCCGCATCGCTGACCTTCAGTGCTTTGTCATAGGAGATGGTGACATCGACTGGGCCCTCCGGCTCGATGGTTTCACCGTCAGAGATCAAAGAAATATCATAGAATTTTGCAAAGGCAAGATTGCTTGTTTGGTTCCCGCTGTCTTTGCGTATAGCCTGCAGCGCGTCTTCCTGCAGCGTCTTATAGGAATCATCGGACTTGCTGATTTCCTCAGCCTCGATTCGTGTCCCTTCCGGCAGCGTTTCCCCGTCGCTGCGCACCGAGACTTCATAGCCTTTGCCTTCGTACGAAAGGTTGTCCGTTTGCTCTGCCTGCTCTGTTTGCTCCGTTTGCGTAGGCAAATCGATCCCGCCCTGCTTCGCGGCCTCATCCTGTTCCAATGTGATCGCAGGCAGGATGAGCACATACGTGGTGATGAACACGACAATGCAAGAGAGAGCCATGACATATGGCTTCCTCTTTTTGGCCGACCTTAATAATCTGTCGACCACGCTCTGAAAACTTTTCTCCTGTCTTGAAGACATGCTGTCTCCCACCCTCGTTACAGAATATAGATTCAATCTTCCGTTAGAGCATTGAGCTTTGGCGGATAGGCTTTAATTATAGTCTGAATTCTTATAATATTCAAGGTAGACGTGAATTATTGTTCATATTTTGTACAAAAAATAAAAAACACCCGCTGCCGTTAAACAGCGGGTGCGTTGGTTCAGATAAGTCTTGTAAGTCCTAGAAATACCGGAACACGCCTTTGACTTTGCCGAGGATCTTCACGTCTTTGACGATGATCGGGCTCATGCAGGAGTTCTCCGGCTG
>CACZQE010000139.1 GCA_902783205.1 uncultured Lachnospiraceae bacterium
ATTTTGAAAGACCCCAAGATCCTGATTCTGGACGAGGCCACCTCCGCTCTGGACTCCATTTCGGAAAATGCTATTCAGGATGCCCTGGAACTTATGATGGAAGGCCGCACCAGCATTGTAATCGCCCACCGGCTCTCCACCATTCTCAAAGCCGACCGCATCCTGGTAGTGGCAGACGGCAGGATCGCCGAGCAGGGCGGCCACGATGAACTGCTGGCCTTAAACGGCATTTACCGCCAGCTCTACGAGTCCCAGTTCCGCACCGTGATCAATTACGAGACCGGCAGCCGCAACCCGCTCTTTGACATCAGCATGCTCTCTTCCGAGTTCGAGGTGCGGCGCATTACGGAAGCAAACATCAGCGAAGTATATCAGCTCTGCCGCGAGAACCGCAGATTCTACCGGCATATGAAGATCAGGCCTACATTGCGGGGTCTGACAGAGGTTATAAGCGAGGTGCCGGAGGGCACTGCCGCCGAATGCAAGCACTTTGTGGGATTTTATGACATAAAGAACCGGCTCATTGCCATCCTGGACCTCATCACAGGCTATCCCGAGGATGATGACGCATTTATAGGCTGGTTCATGGTGGATGCCGCCATGCAGGGCCAGGGCATCGGTTCCCAGCTGTTCGCCGACGTGCGCGCTGCCATGCAGAGCCAGGGATTCGATTTTCTGACTGTGGGCGTCCCCAAAGGAAATACGGAAGCCGTCGATTTTTGGGAGAAGCAGGGCTTTGCTGTCTCCGGAAAGGAAATGAAATGGAACGGATACGAAGTGGCCATGATGGAAAGAAGCATCTGATCCTTATTGCTGCCGCAGCCCTTGCGATCTGTGCGGCTATGCTCTATGCAGCAAAACTCAGTACGGCTATACTGTCGAAGCAGGACGGAAATGCCAATAAAGAACAGTTTATCTTTTTAACAGAAGACAATAAACTGATGTGGAAAAAAGACACGAAAAGTCAAAGCAAACCCGTTACAGTTGCTGATTATAGTGATTGGGAATCGATCGAGTTCATCAGTATGTATGACAGTTATCCGGCTTTCTTTTCAGAAGACGGTTCCATCTTATACTTTTTTGAACGCCCCGATGACGAAAATGACATTGTCTGTTCATCCTTAATGTACGTAAAAACCGGGGATCTGGCAAAGGGTAAATGCAGACCCGGATTAGTTGATGAAAACGTTGTCTTAGACACTGCATACGATTCCGAATCTGTAGTGAATGCATTGGAAAATGGAGGCATCATCTATAAAAGTCTGGAACAAAATGTGATGCTGTTAAAGTATTTTAACGGAGAAAAGACTGAAACGATATTAGAAGGGCCTCAGATGACAACATTTTTTAATGATGACCATACTCTGGCATATGTCTGTGTTAAAGAAGATTATTTCGAGGATTCAGAGTATTGCAGATGGTACAGGATGGAGATCTCCGGCAAAAAATCGGATATCCCGGCAGCTGATTATGTATGTGAAGGATTTGATCCCGGATTGTTAATTCCTGAGCAGGATTTACAGGCCATGGCAGATATGGACCGCTTATTATGTGTCGCCAACGCCAACTACGATGGGGATTATAAAATTGATCTGTACGTTAAAGGCAAACATGAAAAATGCATTGAGCCAAGAGTGCCGTGGAGCTATTACGGTTCAATAACCCCCTTTCTCTTTGATATCAGAAAAGAGGGAGACGGCATCTCCTTCTGTTCCGTCAAGCCCTTAAAGGAAATAAATTACGATGACGATATAATAGAATACAGTTTTTATCGCTACAAAGGGGACAGCTGTCAGGAAATCAGTGAAGACTTACGCTTCAAAGACGGCATAAGTAATATATATTTTCATGATGTGCCATGTAATCGTATGTCTGTTAATGATGAAATATATGATGCCCTGTTCAGTGTCGCTTTTGTTCCTGAAGACGGTTCTCCCGGTCTTGACTTTTTAGTTACAGAAGATGGTGAAAACTGCTCTGTACAGGAATATACAGAAGAAGCCGGGGCAGAAAAGGAATTATTGATCGGAAAGACTTTGACAGACAAAGAAACAGGTAAGGATCTTACTCTGTGTTACAAAGAATACGATGATTACAAAATTGATTTCTGGGTCTGCTCTGAGGGCAAAACCAAGCAATTGACAGACCGGCAATATAACAGTGATTTTTGCGGCATCTACTTATCAGACGGGGAAGAATATCTTTTTGCCAGTGATGAAAATGGTCATGCCCTCTCTCTGAACCTGGACAATCTTACATTTGAAGATGCTCAGAGGCAATGTGCAGTTGCTGACTTCAATTCTGTGTATTTCAGAATGGTTCCATATTTAAAGAATCAGGCGCTTGGTTCTACAACTGTATCTCAGAATTTCAACTCGGTAGATGTGTGGAATATATGTGATTTAAAGAACGGGAAAGAATCTGCGATTTCATTCTCAACCGATCCTGACAATGATTATGTTGTTAAAGACCTTAAGACTGTGTATCGGAAAACCGGGGCCTTTCATAGTCCCAATTAAGACAGGAAATGCCCCGGCTGTCATATGATTATTGCAGTAAATCTCTCTTCATTCATCAAATGCTTCCTCTACTCCCATCTCCAGGAAGTCTGTCAAATCATCGAAATTATATGGGAAAGCATTGCTGCCGTATATATGAACCGGTTTCCTGTCGTCTTCATACTCAATATCGATGCCCCACTGTGTTCCGTCATTTATCTCAGGATTTACATATTTCTTCTTCCATTCTCCTATATGAAGATCCGCAATTCCCTGCAGAAACTCATCTCTGGTAAATGGCTGGAGGATCGGCAGGTTCGATGGCAGCAGATAGGGAATGTGCTCCACATCATAGAAAACTTTCTCTCCGGAAATTGTAAATATATTCTTATCATAATCGCCAAAGCCGCCAATCCCGAACACAAATCTTTTCATAGAAGTCAGCGCTTCATTAAATGCCTGATCCTTTTGCTCCGCCTCTGTCGGTTCATATGTCCCGCCGGCCTCTTCGTAGGCTTTTTTTGCCATCTCCAGATACTCACGGCTGCATTTGATCCGTGTCAATGGACCGGGCATTATATGAGCTGTCGGCTCCAAACCGTCACCCTCCAGCTCCCGTTTCAGACTGCTGATCTCTCCTTTCAAAGAAACAATCTCATCCAGGATTTCCTCCTGGCTTTTGCCACACAGATATTCCTCATAATACGCTTCCGGACTGATCATCATTTTCTCTGTCACCTCCATAATCTTAGTCTATCATATCTGAACGATAATATGGTCACTTTATAGGCGACAAAAAATACCCCGGGCAGGTTTTTGTTTTAACATCCTGCCCGGGGCAATGAGAAGATTTAATTAAATATTTTCTGCCGTATGCTCTCAACACGATATGAAAATCATTAATTCCGCTCTTTTAGCTAGATTCTGTGGTGGAGATTTTCATCGTCACGGCCAATCAGATGATGGAGATTATCGTCATCACGGCCAATCAGATGATGAAGATTATCGTCATCACGACCAATCAGATGATGGAGATTCTCATCATCACGGCCCCGCATTTGCGGACGCATCAGAATGAAGCTTTCCAGGATTAAAGTAGCACTTGCCATTTCTCTGATTGGGGCGAATCCGGTTCCTCCGGATACCTGATCTAACTGCTGTAAATTAAGACTGTTTTTAGTATTTTTCATCTTTGTTTCCTCCTCTGTGATTGTTTTTCTTTATCTGATAAGCATTCTATCACGCGAATTGTCACAGAAGAATCACACAGAAAAATACTTATTTAACTTCTATTCTCTAATTCCCCTGGCAGTGGTAGTCTGCGCAGTGATCGTATCCGCAATCATCGTCATGATGATGTCCGTGGTGATCGCAGGGGGCATCCAAATACTATTATGCGCAGTTTATAACATAAGTCAATAACCTGCAATTAATCTATTTAACGGAATGCAGATATTCTTTCAAACTCCAGGCAAAAAAAAATTCGGCGGCTTTAAAGCCACCGAAATTTAATTCTATTATTAAGGAATATAAATAGCACCGCCATCTACATTTCCATTACCGTTATAGTTAATCGCTCCACCATTGTCATTGTTTTTTTTAGTAAACTGACTGTCATCTACATTGACGTTACCGTTATAGTTAATCGCCCCACCATTATCATTGTTTTTTTTAGTGAACTGACTGTCATCTACATTGACGTTACCGTTATAGTTAATCGCTCCACCATTATCGTTG